>SKTA01000130.1 GCA_007122745.1 Bacteroidales bacterium | reverse complement strand
GCACTTATTTCATCAGATGTTACCGGATCGAGCCCGGTAGTAGGTTCGTCGTAGAGCATAATCATGGGATCGACAACAACGGTGCGGGCCAGGCTTGCCCGCTTGCGCATTCCGCCCGAAAGCTCAGAAGGCATTTTGTGTAAAGTGTCTGACAGCCCCACGTTTTCAAGCGCTTCTTCTATCTTTTCGTTTCTTTCTTTTTTTGAAAGGTTTTTTCTGACCCTTTTCAAAGGAAATTCCAGATTTTGCTTTATGGTCATGGAATCGTACAAGGCACCACTCTGAAAAAGGAAGCCAATCTTCTTTCTGAGCGCTGCCAGCTCATTTTTATGCAAACGGCCTACATCCTCTCCCAGCACGGTGATGGAGCCCTGGTCGGGGTGCAGCAGTCTGACAATGCATTTTATCAGCACCGATTTACCTGAACCCGATTTGCCCAAGACCACAAGATTCTCGTTATCATAGAGCTTTAATGAAAGATCGTTTAACACCGGCACACCCTCAAACCCCTTTTGCAGGTTATTGATTTCAATTACCGGTTGGGGTGATGGGCTGATATCTGCTTGCAAACTGGTCATGGCATTTTTCAAATTATTAAAGCATATCAGTGATTTGTACAGCTATCAGGTCAATCAGTATCACAAACAAGGAAGCCAGCACCACCGCGGAATTGGCCGCCTTGCCCACGCTTGCCGTACCCCGCCCGGCCGTATAGCCTTTAAAACATCCTACAAAACCAATAGCGGCACCAAAAAAGAAGGTTTTTATCACGGCAGGCAAGAGGTCCATAAAACCTATGGCGCTGAAAGCCTGGGAAAAAAACAGCACAAAGGTTACGTTTCCTTTGATATTTGCCCCTGCCCAACTCCCAAGAATACCCAATGCATCGGCATACAAAACAAGTATGGGTATCATTAGCGTGGCGGCCAAAACCCGCGTGACAACCAAAAAGCGAATGGGATTGGTGGACGAAACTTCCATGGCATCAATCTGCTCACTCACCTTCATGGAACCCAATTCGGCACCCATGCCCGAACCAATCTTTCCGGCACAAATCAACCCCGTAACAACCGGTCCCATTTCTCTTATGATAGACAAGGCTACCATGGCCGGAAGCATCGATTCAGCACCAAAATCAACCAGTACAGGACGCGACTGGATAGTGAGCACCAGGCCTATTACCAGTCCGGTTACCGAAATAAGGGGCAACGTTTTGTTCCCTATTTGATAACACTGGCGAAGAAACTCTTTAAACTCAAATTCGCGCGAAAATGCCTCCCGTGTCGTTAACCACAGAAACAAGAAAAACTCACCCACCCCGGAAAAGAATACATTGGCCCTTTTTGTCTCTTTGAAGGTTGTCTCGCTGAGTTTAATGGCATGCCTCTTGACATCAGGTAGTTTGGGGATAATTCTTCTGACTGATCTGTTTTTTTTCAATGGCTATGGATTAACTATTTCCCTTTTTTTATTTTTTCTGCCTTATCACTGGCCAGGTCAGAAAAATCAGCAACTTCATCTTTTACTTTATGGAATTTTTCGGTAATACTGTCAAGAGTTTTATCGAATTTTTCCTTTATGGAGTCTGCATACTTTTTTTCCATTTCAGAGATTTTCTTGCGGGTATCCTCTCCTTTTTCCGGAGCGAATAAAACACCAATTAATGCACCGGCGCCGGTAGCTATCAAGATGCTTAGAATCACATTACATGCTTTCATATCTATTTTATTTTATATGGTTTACATTATATACAGGAGTTTATCTAACAATTTTTTTTCCCTGAAAAAGCCTGACTATTATTGCAATCAGTGCTATAATGAGAAGAACATGGATCAGACCACCTGCATTGAAGCCGATCAGTCCTATCGCCCATGCAATAATTAATACTATCGCGACGACATAAAGTATGTTTCCCATGATTTTGATTTTTTAAATGTAAGTATGTATTCAGGCAACCGCTGGAATCAAATGTAACAGTAATTCACCATGTAAAATTAATGCTTCACTGAAGCAATTGTGTTACACCCTGAAAGCAAAGTCTTACATAAATCACAGGTTTTCAAGATTCCCTTTGCGTTTGAGCTTCAATCTCTTAAAATACGAAGGAGTGATGCCTGTATTTTTTTTGAATTGATTGGAAAGATGGGCGACACTGCTATAGTGAAGCCTGTATGAAATTTCGGTAAGGTTTAATTCGTCGTACAACAATAGTTCTTTTACTTTTTCAATTTTATTGTTGATGATATACTGTTGTATGGTGATGCCTTTGACTTCGGTAAAAATATTGGAAAGATACGTATAGTCGTAATCCAGCTGTTCACTTATGTAGTCAGAATAATTTATCCTGGGTAATTCTTCTGATTCGTGAATTATTCTGATAATGATATTTTTTACTCTTTCAACCAGAATCGATTTGTTGTCGTCCATCAATACCAGCCCGGAACTGCGCAAAACCTCCTTCAACCGGTCATATTGCACAGGAGTAATGTCATTTGTGAGCTCCACAGTGCCGAGGTCAATGGATAAATATTCTATCCCCAGATTGCTTAACTCTTCCTTGACTTTCAATTTGCATCGCTGACTCACCATATGTTTGATAAAAATATTCATTTGGGCAAGGCGAATTTAATTGCTGTGTTAAACATTAATTATTGATTCAGGACACCGGTTTTTATTTATATTTCTACTACTGTGAATTGGTGTTAAAGGGTTACCTGAAAAATGAATTCTTGTCAAATTCGTTTTCAGGAATATATCAGAGCCAACAATTTTGCAATTTACTAAAATAAAGTTTTTGGTACAAAATAGCTAAAATACAAAAAATAATTTAATCATTAGACATATAGACAACTACAATATTATTTATTTTTATACCATGAATCGTTTTAAGGCCATTATTGTTGACGATGAAGCCAACCTGCGGGAAGCTTTGCGGATACTTGTTGCCGAATATTGCCCGCAGCTCATGGTAAGCGGTTGCGCTGCCTCGGCTGAAGAGGCAAGGCAATTGCTCAGGCAAGATGCTGTTGACCTGATCATGAGGTTGCCAGGCTTCGATTTTCTGACGCAGGTGCAAAGATTATAAACTATCTATTAATGATTTGAATATGAAAAAGATTTATTCAATCCTGGTGCTGGTTTTTTGCTGTCTCCACATATTCTCACTTGCTCAGGAACAGCAAGTGAGAATAAAAACCCAAGGCACAGAGAAAACCATAAACCTTGAAAGCGGTCAGGCAATGATGGTTGGCCGTGGCGATAGTATATATTTCATCAAAACCAATGATCCCAGTGAGATAACAAGGATTATCGTCCAGTTTGATATTCCGCCTGTGGTTGTTGAAAAAACAATCAACGCGGGCAATAAATCCGTTAATTGGCGTGATCTTCACCAAACAAGCATCAGGAATCAGCACGAAAGGTTTAAAAATGATCTGATTAGGCTTTTTGCGGAGAATGCCGATTTTGCAAAAAATGAATCTTTCGAGGATCACGTAACAATCGGTTATAGCTATACGGAGGTTTTTAATGGAATATCGCTGACCACACCTGGATGGCATGCAAAGGCGATTGAAAAATTGCCGTATGTGTTGAAAGTTCATGAAGATGTTGTGGTTCATACATCCCTGGATCAGAGCGTGCCGGTCATTGGTGCTGATCAGATTTGGCAGCAATATAACATTACAGGACAGGGCATTACGGTGGGCATATTAGACACCGGTATTGATTATCTGCATCCCGACCTGGGGGGTGGCATAGGGCCGGGCTTCAAAGTTACCGGAGGCTATGACTTTGTAAACGATGACAATGACCCAATGGATGACCATTCTCACGGGACGCATGTGGCCGGAATTGTGGCTGCCAACGGAGTATTACAGGGGGTAGCACCGGGTGCAAGTCTTAGAGGTTACAAAGTGTTGCATGCCGAAGGATGGGGCTATGGATCATGGATTGTAGCAGGTATCGAGCAGTCAGTTATTGATGGCGTTCATGTATTGAATGCCAGCCTGGGCGGGCCGGGAAGTCCTGATGACCCCATGGCACAGGCAATGGATAATGCCACGCTGGCCGGGGTTGTTTGTGTGGTTGCAGCAGGCAATAGTGGATCAAATTATTATACCATTGACTCACCAGGGGTTGCAAAAAAAGCACTTACGGTGGGTGCAACCTTTGTATCTGACGAAATTGCAGGGTTTAGTTCCAGGGGGCCGGTGGAAGGAAGCTATGACGTAAAACCGGATGTATTGGCTCCGGGGGTTTATACAAACTCAACCATTCCAGGAAATGGGTATGCCCAATACAACGGAACTTCTATGGCAGCACCTCATGTTGCGGGTGCAGTGGCGCTGTTTTTGAACCAATACCCCGATTTCTCGCCCGATCAGGTTAAAAGTGTATTCATGCAATCGGCCGTTGACTTAAGCTACGATGTCTGGACACAGGGCAAAGGCCGTATAGACCTGCCTGAAGCATTCCAGATTCCGCCCTTTTTGGCTGAACCCGGAATCTTTAGTATGGGGCTTGTTGATGTTTCCTGCGATATTTGGACAAAAACTGACACATTATGGATAACAAACACCCAAACAGAAGATTTACAAGCCACCATTACTTTGGTTGAAACTTTGCCTGCCGGAATTACGCTTACAATAACCCCCACAACAATCAGCATGCCCCCAAATTCCACAACACCCGTCATTGTATCTGTTGAAGTGGATAACACCATTGTGCCTTATCCGCAGGAACAACCCCCCTATTTTGGCTTTTCAATTGAAATAAATACTGCAAATTATGCCACAAATGTACCTGTAGTTTTTGTAAAAAGCCCGGTTATACATATATCGCTTGATGAAGAACCCTTATGGGTATTAGCATTTGAGCATGATGGTTTCATAGGTTCAGGCTTTGTGGAAAATAAAGGAGCCGATTTTACAATTCCTATGCCGGCAGGTACATACGACATATTTGTTAGATTTAAAGACGATATAACTACCTTGATTTATGAAGGCGAGGTGCTTGAAGAGGTGTTGCATATTGTTGCTTCAAAGATGGATGCAATCAACTATATAACTATTGAAACACCTGACATTTATGGCGACCCAATCAACGTGAAAGTACCCACTGATTTTTATAATTTGACCGCTTCCGGATGGTGGATAGTATCTTTTTATAATTCTTTTGTCACTGAACGAAACTTCAACAGTTTTTCAACCGTCGAGTGGCTCTTCGGTGGCATGAGTGAAACAGAAAGCAGAGATACGTTCTATATAGTCGGCGGAAAAATGTTTGGATGCAACCAGAGCCAACTAATATCATATCAACCGGATGAATTGATTGGTCTTCAACTGAAAACAAGCGGTTATGACGCCGGCTCAGCATTATTCCCAATAATGTGGTATGAAATTATCAGTGCAGGAGCAACATTCTGGGATATGAATTCATTACCGTTAACGCATCCTTATAGCCTTGATGTGATGATTTCGCCTCATTTTCTTGACAACAATCACCGGATGAACTTTCAGCTTGAATTCTACAAATACGAAGGCTCTTCGTTTGAGCCATCTCTGCCCCCTGAATATGTTTCTCCACGGATAGCCCAGACTTCAACCAATCAATTTGATTTCTTCTCTTATGACCATCCCCCGTTTGGCTACAGACCGGTTAACAACATTCCTTCAAGAGGCAAGCTGTTGGATTTGAATATGGGTCCACCTGTGTGGAATGGTATTTTCGAACATCAGGTTGGGGATCAAATTCTTTTTATTAATCTTTCAAACGTATTTCAATTTCAGAAAAAAGGTATGTACAAACCTAATAAACTACCTTACAAAGTTTTCAGAGACGGTGACTTGGTAGAAGAAGGGGATTTTTATGAAAGCCACCCGGTATTTGGTTACTGGAATGCCTCGTGGAATCTTGAGCCTGGCAGCTATATCATTGAAATGAATCAGGAGCAATATAAGGTGCAGGGGCAGCCCGGGCAAGCCACAGCACGATCAGGCTTTCATACCGGTCAGGAGCACGGGTATGTGCCACGTCTTTCATCTTTCAATATTTATTATCAGGATGCCTATTATACAGATTTGGTTGGAATCGGAGAAGATGGCATCATTGAGTTTACTGCCGATATTCATCCGGACTATTTGCAAGAGTCTACGATCAATCTGGAATACAGCATTGCACCCGGTACGCAATGGTTGCCATTAGATTACCAGCAAAACCAACAAAGTTATGTGGCATTAATTCCAGACACCATTCCTGAAGGCTATGTGTCGTTGCGTATTTATGCCGAGGATGCATCAGGCAGCTTTCTGGAATATACTGCTGAGCCGGCTTTTCTAATGGCAGAAGTAACTCCTGCCATTGTAGCAATTAATCAAGCTAATGTTAATATTTATCAAAACAAGGCCATCATTCAAGCCACAGTGTTTTCTGACGGAGGTGGGGCCGTTCGTGCCCGGGGGGTTGTTTGGGGTAATACTCCTGAACCAACGTTGGACAATTGTGTTGGGTTTACAGACGAAGGTTTTGGACTTGGACAATTTCAAAGCATTATTCCCGATCTTTTGCCTTTAAACACCTATTATGCCAAGGCTTATGCAACCAACGGATTCGGAACCAGCTACAGTGATGTTTGGTTGCTTGATCAAATCCCCTCTTGCCTGCCTCCTATCGCATTATATGCTACAAACACAACCCAAACCTCAGCTACAGTTGGATGGACTGAACCGGGCGATGCGCAATTATGGGATATTCTATACGGACCTCTGGGGTTCGAACCCTCTTCGGGTGTAACGCTTGTAACTGATATCAACCAACCGGACTATCTGCTGCAAGGACTCAATCACTCAACACATTATGATTTTTATGTGCGCTCGCAATGTGGGATAGAATTATCCCCGTGGTCAGCACCACAGCAGTTCTGGACGGAGTGTATGGGCGAGGCATTTACTTTTCTCACCCCCACGCCGGGACATGTGATCGACCTTGGCTTGAGCAACTTCCTGGAATTCAGTTATGCTTTTGTGGGATGCGCTGATTTTGGGATTAATATTGACTTATATGATGAGTTTCAAAATCATCTGACATGGCTCCGGTCAGATAATATTACCGAATCGGTTGTTATTGAACATGATTTGGAACTGCCAATGGCGATGTGTTCCGGAAATTACCAAATCAGGCTCAGTTATTGGACTGACAATAATCTTACTTATAACGAACTGTACAGCCCATTATTTACAGTTAACAATAATACTGACAACCTTCATATTGCGCAGCCCAATTGGTGGATGGTTGCACTTACCGGCCAGGATATTGATATCCGCTGGAACAGCAGCAACAGTGATGATGTTTCCCTTTTCTACAGCCTTGACAACGGTCAAAACTGGGACCCCATTGTCGAAAATACCCCCACAGGCTGTGGGTTTTATGGATGGGGATTCAACAACTACAACTGGGTAGTTCCCACTTCGATTGCAGGCACATATGATGAAAGCCTCATTAAGGTGGAACGGGCAGACAACCCCGGGATTTCCTCAGTGTCACATCCATTTCGCATTACAAGTGTTAGGCCTATCGAAATCATAAGCCCCCAACAGGGAGATATTTACCTGGTTGGAGGGAATATTGATTTGATTTTTAACTCGGCAGAGCATTCCTGGATTGACATCCATTTTACTGATCAGTTTGGTGGTTGGATACACCTGGAAACCTTCGAAGCAACAGTTGGCACACATAGCCGCACATACACTACAGCTAATTTGGCCGAAGGTTTTGACCTCATGTTTAAAATCCAACATAACAATACCGGACTTTACTTCGATAGTCCGTTTTTCGCCATTTTAACCGATGTTCCGATATGTAAAGAACCGACCAATGTGCAGGCAAACCATATTACTTATAACAGTGCTGAGATAAGCTGGATTATTTACGGAAACGTATCAAGCTGGAACCTGGAATGGGGGGTGAATTACTTTGAGCCGGGAGCGGGCAAATTAATCACCGGCATTGACACAAATCCTTACACTCTGGGCGGTCTGCCACAAGGCAGGGTGATCTATTTTTACCTGCAATCGGATTGCGGCGAAGGTATTGTGAGTGATTGGGCAGGGCCATTTTCATTTGACACAGGCTGCGGCAACATTGACGTACCCTTCTTTGAAAACTTTGATGCCTTCTCCCTGTGGCAGGTTCCAGCCTGCTGGGCAAGCTGGGGCGATGGGTACACACGTGTGGTGGATTATAAAGCATATTCAAACCCTCATAGTGTTCATTTTCAATCACATGAATTTGGCTTAAGCATGTTGATCACGCCAGAAATAAATGCAAACCTGAGCAATTTAAAGGTTAAGTTTAAAGCTATTCCCGACGATTCCCCGTTGCAAAAAATAGTTGAAGTGGGAACAGTTCCTACACAGAATCAGGGCGATCTTTTCACACCGGTTGGACAGTTTGAGCTAAATGGAATGCCCGGGCATCCCTGGCAAAGCGTGGCCGTGTCATTTGCAGATTATGCCGGCAACGACAAGCATATTGCCATACGGTTTTCAAACACGCATGATGAGTGGCAGAGTTTCCTCATCGACGACTTTCAGATCGAATACCTGCCGGCCTGTCACGCACCCTACAACCTGCTTGCGAACGACATCACCTTGAACAGCGCGCTTTTAAGTTGGCAGCATTCAGGTGCAAGCGCACCATATGACCTTATTTACGGCACTTACGGCTTTGATCCGACTACCGAAGGCAACCTGGTAGAAGGCCTGCTGCT
>SKTA01000123.1 GCA_007122745.1 Bacteroidales bacterium | reverse complement strand
TTTGGGAGTAGCTTTTCGGAGTATGGTCTAAGGCCGAAATCCATTGACGGCCTTATGGGAATTGTAACCTACCCGTTTCTCCATAAAGACTTTGGTCATCTGTTTTCAAATGCCATACCGCTTTTGTTTCTGGGTACGGCGCTGTTTTATTACTACAGAAAAGCAAGCGGCATGATTTTTCTGCAGCTTTTTCTGATCTCAGGCATATGGTTATGGCTCCTGGCTAAAGCAGGAAGTGTTCACATTGGTGCCAGCGGTTTGGTATATGGACTGGCTGCCTTTCACGTAACGGCAGGCTTGATCAAGCGAAACCATCGTCTGATGGCCTTTGCCCTGCTGGTGCTGTTTTTGTACGGCAGTTTGGTTTGGGGTGTTTTTCCCGATTTTTTCCCTAAAAGGAACATTTCCTGGGAAGGGCACCTGACAGGCATGGCAGCGGGTGTTTTGCTGGCATGGTTCCACAGAAAGCAAGGTCCGGAAAAAGACATCTATTCGTGGGAGGAAGAGGAAGATGATGAGACTGAGGTTGAGGTTGCGGACGATCATCTTAAAAAGGATGAAAAGGATACTGTTTCTGATTCAACTGTTCCGGAAAATGAATACAAATACAGCTATAAAGATACCGACAATAAAAAACCAGGATTGTAGCATTGTACACAACAGGCTGTTGTCATAAAAAAGCGCACATCATGAGAAAGATCCTGTTTTTATGTCTTCTGATTATTCCCATGCTGGTGATGAGCAGCAATCAAAGCCATGTTGACAGTTTAAAGATTGCTTTTAAAGATACCGAGGGTATTAAAAGGATTAATGTTCTGGGCCAACTTTCCGCATATTATGCAAATTCTGATCCTGACCTCTCCCTGACTTATGACTCCATGGCGCTGGACATTGCCAAAAGCATGGGTAATAAAATGTTTCAGTCTGACATTTTAAACAATATGGGCCTTTCCTTTTATGCCAAGTCCGATTATGCAACTGCCATTGAATTGATCTCGCAAAGTCTGGAGATCAAGGAAGAGATTGCAGATTCCCAATCAATGGTTCAGGCCATGAATAACCTGGGTGTGATTTATCAGCTGATCGGAGATTACGACAATGCCATCACCATGCTGAACAGATCACTCAGCATCAGACGCAGTGCCAATGATACCGTTGGAATTGCCAGATCCTTAAGCAACATCAGTGCAGCCATTCAAAAAGCGGGAAAGCCTGAACAAGCCCTTGAGATGCTCGAAGAAGCAAGGGACCTTTATCTCCTATTGAATGATACCAATGGTCTTGCCTCTGTGTATAATAACATGGGCACGGTGTATCAGTTGCTGGAAGATTTTGATCTGGCACACGCCTACTTTCTCCGCTCACTGGAGTTAAAAGATGAAGCGCAGGATGCCAGATTCATAGCAAATACTTACAACAATCTGGGTATGACATCTGCTGCTCTTGACCGTCCGCAGGATGCCATTCAATACTACAACAGAGCCCTGGATATTCGCACAAGAACGGGCGATCAGTTTGGTCTGGCCACCGTAAACACCAACATGGGCGAATTACACCGCAAGCTGGGTTCATACAGCATAGCAGAAGAACATTTGCTTACCGCGTTATCGATTGCCCGCAAAAACCGTTTCAACCAGGTGCTTCAAAGATGTCTTGAGGAGCTATCCCGGCTCTATGCAGACCAGGGGATCTATCAGGCAGCATACAAATACTCGAATGAAGCTTTATCCTATCAGGATACGCTCTACAGCGAAGAATTAAACAAGAGGGTTGCGGAGCTGGAGATGCAACGGAAAACAGAGATCACATACAGGGAAAACCAGATGCTCAGGCTTGACAACCAACTGAAAGAATTGGAAATTCAGCGAAGCAGAAACATACTCATTGGAAGCATCATCTTTACGCTTTTTTTTGTATTTCTTGTTGTATTGATCTACATCCGGCTGAAGGAAAAACGCAGGCTTAACAGGCGCCTTCAGCATACAATAGACCTGTTGCAGGAAAGTGAACAAGATCTTAAGGAGGCAAATGATGCCAAGGATAAGGTGTTCTCCATTATCGCTCATGATCTGATCAGTCCGTTTAACAGTATGCTTGGCTTCAGTGACCTTTTATTAAAATCTTATAATGATTATGATGATGATGAAAAGAAAGCGTTTCTTGCCAGCATCTATCAGTCGGCGTCCGACACCTATAAATTGCTTAAAAACCTGCTTTACTGGGGCCGTATCAATACCGGAAAGATCAAACACAATCCTATAAATTCCGATTTATCCGCGAGTGTTAATGACTGTTTGATGTTCTATTCTGAACAAGCCAGGGAAAAAGAGATCACAACGCATACAAACATACCGGACAGCACAGTCGTTTATGCTGATCCGGACATGCTATTTATGATAATTCGAAATCTGATTTCCAACGCGCTCAAGTATACGCAAAAAGGGGGCGACATACATGTTTCAGCAAAATCAGGCCCAAGCGGGGTAGAGCTCATTGTTCAGGACACAGGGATCGGTATTCCCGGGGCGTGGCAGGATGATCTTTTTCAGGTAAATAAAGAACACAAACGAGAAGGTACTGAAAAAGAAACAGGGCCGGGGCTGGGATTATCTTTGGTACAGGGGCTTGTAAGCAAAAACAAAGGGAAAATTTGGGTAAAAAGCCAGGAAGGCCAGGGCAGTTCATTCCACGTTCAACTCCCGGGCAAAACAGAGGAAAGAAATAGCACGGATCAAGTACACTCCACAACATGAAGTCGATTCTTACCAAAAAACATGGACTACTTCATGCCGATCAGAAGATTGGCTGGGGCAATTTAAGAGATTGTTATTCAATTGCAAACAAACCGGGACTTTGTGTAAAAATAGTAAAAACCAAATTAAATCCAACACGTAAGCTTCAGGCTTTCTTTTTCTGGAAAAACACAAATATTAAAGAATATAATCTCTACAAAACCATTCCAGAGAAGATCAAACCTTATTTCAACCCCGTGCTCGAAGCAGAAAAGGACTATGTATTAACTGAAATACCCCGCAACCATGACGGCAGCTTTGCCAAACCTGTCAAGCGTCACACAAAAATCAGCAATAAAATCTTTTGGCAACATGTCAGTGACCTGTTTCACTTTCTTGAAGAAAATCAGCTTTGGTTTTTTGATGTATTAAACGGAAACAACATGTTTGTTCAAAAACAAAGCGAAACAGACTGGCGGCCGATTGTTGTTGATTATAAGCGACTGGGATGGAAGGCATTTCCCTGGCAGATTTACCTTGCATTTAATCGGGGAAACCGAAATAAACTCAGGCGGCGATATCGTAAGTTTGTTGCCAAATACAAAGCCGGTGAAAAATGAAAACGCCAAAACCGGTGAACTAATTATGCATTCTGATTGGGGTATGGGTTTTTTTAAGACGTGGCATTAGCACACCAAAATACAAGGCAAAAAACAAGATAAAATTCAGGGACATCTGGCTGTCAAGCGGGCTATTCCCCAGCATGAATACCATCACAATCACTATGAGAATGTTAAAGGGCAGATACCTTATAGCACCCGATTGCCTGATAAACATATAATAAAGAGCAAAGATTGCAATCAGGCCCGTAATGCCAAGCATGATTACAAGGTGTAAAAGCTGATTGTGTGCATGCTTTAGCACAAAGGCATCAAACCTGGACTCAATCAGGTCCAGGCCTGTATGTATTGCCAAAATGTGACTTCCTGTTCCCCATCCAAAAACGGGACGCATTTTTGCTGCAACAAAACCGGCTCTCCACACCTCTAACCGCTGGGTAAAGGAATGGCCGCTGGGGTTTCCTGTTTGCCTGTATGCATGCAACTCCCAAAATGTTTGATGGATGCGCACATAAACATTGGGCCATTCCATGTATAAATAATTGGGGATGCCTTGTTCAACGGCTTTTATCTCCTCATCCGACAACATTTGCAACGCAGCTTCATCCTTGCGCAATCCTTTGGAACTCAGAAAGCGGTATAATGTATATTTTAATTCATTTCCGGCCTGATCCAGGCTGTCGAAAATGATGTCGCTCCGCTGGTTCCACGCATTCCGGAGCTCATCCTTCGCAATGAAGGAAAAAACCAGGTGCCCATTCTCCCTCAATTCAATCTCTTCATCATGCGTGTATATATTTCCCTTTGCTGTTAATTCATGAAATTCATAAGGCTCAGGATTAACTTGCCTGTAAACAGGTTCCGCGATCTGCTTCATGATGAAAAAAGAGATTACACCAGCAGCAACAATCATTAAACCAAAGATGATACTTTTGGCTATCCCTGGCTTCCTGAACAAATCGCGCAACAGCAGAAAAATAATCATTACGACCAGCGTAATGATCCCGGTAAGTGTTCCCATAATAAACAAGAAAACAACCAACCAGGCGGAGACAGCCAGCGAAACAAAGTACCAGGTTTTACCTGCTGAGATCCGGCGTATATACCAGGGCAAAAACACTGCCGTCATCAGAATCATCATGCTGAGATGGATGTGTGGTATGAAAGGGGAAACATCTCTGGGGTCTGTATGCGTTTCTGAAAGAACCACCGCAACTCCTGCAAAAGTTGTGAAAAGCAAGGAGGCAGCATACAGCAATGGCAATATCAGAATTCTTTCATTTTTCAATGGTCGGGAAGAAGCCACAACCAAAATCAACGACAAATAAGGCAGCTTGTTTTTCATGACCGAGCCACCATAAGCCAAATCTTGTGTCCAAAACAGGCCCAGCGCATAAACAAAAAACACGCCAATTAAATAAAAGGCAGCCCTGTTCTTTCCTAAACGTCTGAACTTTTCCTTAAATGAGCCCTCAAGCAACCAGTTGGCAGCCAGCAGTATTTGTGCGATGCTTACAAATGCCCGTGAAGTGGGCAAGCTTATGACGAAAAGAGATAAAAACAAAAACAGCAGGTATTCAAATATCCTTTCGTCAGATGAAAAGGCAAATGCTTTTTTTAATTCAGGGAGCATGGCAACGCCGTTAAAGAAATAACTGAATCTCTTTTGATGTGTATTTTTTTTAATCAGAGTGGGGTTTATGAAACAGATCCTCCAACCAGGTAAAAACTTTGTCCTGATCCTCTTTATTGCACAGATCCATGCTTTGTACACACAAAAACTTGATTCTTTCATCCCGCTTGCACAATTCAATTTTTCGATCTATGTAGCCTTTCTGCCGTCCGGTAGGATTCACATAAGCAACGTCTGGTTTTCTGATGTTTTTATTTCCGTTTTTTAATTCCAGATGATAGAGTAGCGAGATAAAGTTGGTCTGTTTGTGATTTTTGAACCGGTGCTGAAGGTGATCTTCAAAAAACCGGGGATCCTCTTTGTAGAACTTTTCTGCTGTTGGTTTGCTGATCGAATAGGGTGTATGGTTAAAATAAAAATAACGATACCTGAATCCCGCTTTTTTCGCTGCAAGCCATTGAGCGAGATGATAAGATGGCTTTGGTTGAAAGTCCTTCCTTCCCATCAATGACTTCTTCATAAAGCTTTGAAAACCTAACCATAACGTTCTGGGCCAGGGAGAGGGCAGCCACCCACCCCGCAAAACGGGTCTGTTTTGAATAAAAAAGTCGGAAACCCTGGTGTTTCTGATCAGGAAAGAATCATCATTAAAATAAATAAAACGATCTGACAGCCCATCAATACGCCAGATCATACTTTCAATAGCTCTGCTGCTAAAGGTTGGCAGGAAGTGCCCGTAATCTTTGAAAACTTCCTTATGATCAATAATTTTCAGCAACCGGAGGCGTTCAGGAAAATACTTTTCAACATCATCATGCAATCCGGGATCCTGTTCATCAGTCACGATAAAGACTTTTCGCACAAAGGGGGCAAAGGTAAATATGGATAAAACGCAATACCTGATCTCATTTACCGACCTGAAACGTGTTGGGTTTGCCCCGGGAATATCTTTCCGCACCCGGTTATCAAGGAAAGGGTTCATTTTCCTTTGATGGTTCGGATCATTGCCATCCACCCACGAGATCACCACATCAATTGGGTTGTTTCCGGTTTCTGCATCATTCATCATACAGCAGGGAAAATTTGTCATCAAACCAATAAAAAACAAAGATACACTTAAAAGTGGCTTTTTTTTTGCATTTTTGCTGATGATTTATCCCATACAAGTACTTTTTTTAAGGGGCAAAAGCCTGATTTCATGCATCGTCAATCCGAAACAAAGAAAATTGCAGTCATCTCCATGGTTCGGAACGATGATTTTTTTACACCCAAGTGGATCGATTATTACAGCAGCCAGTTTGGGTCTGAAAACCTTTACCTGGTGCTTGACGGAATGGATCAGCCCCTTCCGGCCGGTCACGACAAGATCAACATCATCAGGGAGGTGCATAAACCCATGGCCCGGCTGAAGGGTGACATGTACCGCGCCAGACTTGTTTCCGATATTGCCAAAGGGTTATTCGACACGTATGATATTGTGATTGCCTCCGATATTGATGAGTTTCTGGTTTGCGACCCGGCTTCGGGCAAAACGCTTGCAGCCTATCTTTCACAACCCTTCAACAGGTCCTCTTTATCCGCGTTGGGATTGGATGTGGGGCAACATCCGGACCATGATCAGGAGATCGACTTTTCAAAGCCTTTCCTGCAGCAAAGGAGCTATGCACATGTTTCTGCCCGATACACCAAGGCGAACGTAGCCCTGAGCCCTGTTCGCTGGGGTTCAGGCTACCACAGGGTGAAAGGGAAGAACTTTTTCATTGATCCCAATTTGTTTCTTTTTCATTTTGGGATGGTGGATTACAATCACTGCAAGAACAAGATCAGCGATGCGGAGTTGAACCAAAGGGGGTGGACAAAACACTTTAACAGGAGGTTTGGCCTTTTTGAGATCATAAGGAGAAAACAGGCCATCCCCGGCGACCGTTTTTTTGCGAAGGCGCGCAAAAGGCAAAACCTTTTCCGCCCGTTCTTCTCCCTAAACAAGCCCGGTATGCTTCGCGAAAAACCGGTAATTGAAATTCCGGAACGTTTCAAGGATATTGTTTAAAGCCAGGTTTTCAGATGTTTCATGATCGCTTCCGTAGCTCCGCTTTTTTCCACAACCGGGCCTCGTGGGAGGCAATGGCAGCGACATGGACTCCGGCCAAATAGAGGTGGAGAAACAAAAAGCAGAAAAAATCGCATGATCTGCTGTTTGCATCAAAGATAAACAATGTTTATATACGTCTAATACAATGGCCTGTTTATGTTATGCATGTATCCTTTATGAAACGGTCAGGCAGAAGCAAATATTTATATCTTTGCTGATGCTAATGCATAATTTACCATCAAACAATATTTGCATCTTTATGGAAAAAATCCAAATGGTTGACTTAAAGCGTCAATATGAAAAGATACAGCAGGAGATTGACGCTGCCGCAATCGACGTCATTCGATCCACACAATATATCAACGGACCGGAAGTGAAGGCATTTCAACAAGAGCTTGAATCCTACCTGGGTGTAAAACATGTTGTCCCCTGTGCCAACGGCACCGATGCCCTTCAGGTTGCGATGATGGCCCTCGACCTAAAGCCCGGTGACGAGGTGATCACCACCACATTCACCTTTGTGGCCACCGTAGAGGTTATCGCCCTGCTTGGACTCACTCCCGTATTGGTCGATGTGCTTCCTGACACGTTCAACATTGATCCGGAGTCCCTTAAAAAATCGATCACCCCAAAAACAAAGGCAGTGGTGCCTGTTCATCTGTTTGGGCAATGTACCGACATGGATCAGATCATGCAGATAGCCCGTGATAATAATCTATATGTAATTGAAGATGCAGCCCAGGCAGTCGGTTCCGATTACCTGTTCAAAGATGGTACGGCAAAAAAGGCTGGTACTATCGGACATATAGGCTGTACATCCTTTTTCCCTTCGAAAAACCTGGGTTGTTACGGCGACGGAGGTGCCATTTTCACAAACGATGATGCACTTGCACAGCGGATGCGTGTGGTTGTTAACCACGGCATGGAAACAAGGTATTATCATGATTCCGTGGGAGTCAATTCAAGGCTAGACAGCATTCAGGCCGCCATATTGCGCATCAAGCTGCGCCATCTCGACCAGTATGCCGCAGCACGTCAAAAAGCCGCCAATTATTATGACATGATGTTTAAAGATTATCCCGGACTTGAAATTCCGGCAAGGAGTCCGTTTTCAACACATGTTTTTCATCAGTATACACTGAAAACGAAAGGAGTTGACCGTTTCGGCCTTCAGAAGTACCTTGGAGAAAAGGAGGTTCCGGCCATGGTATATTACCCCGTGCCGATGCACATGCAAAAAGCATACGATGACCCAAGATATGAAAAGGGAGACTTCCCGGTATCAGAAGCTTTGAGTGAAAGCGTCATTTCGTTGCCCATGCATACGGAGCTGGATGAGGAGCAGTTGAAGTATATATGTGCTAACGTTCTGGAGGGGATGGAGGCGTGTAAGGTGTAAAATGGGGCGCTGGGCGACAAAAGCTCAAAGCTGGAAGCTCGAAGGAAGATGTGCAAATGTGTTAATGTGCAAATTAGCAAATGTAAAGATGTGCAAATGTAAAGATGTGCAAATGAATCTTCGCGTTCTTTGCGTCTTCGCGGTAAAACAATAATTGCTTAGTCGCAGAGGGTTCAAAGAAAAAGAGGATTGTTTTACTAAACAACTCAACAACTAAACAACTCAACAACTAAACATTCTTCCATGGGCAAAATCATAAAAAAATCGGGATACTCCTTTCATGAGAGTGCGGT
>SKTA01000225.1 GCA_007122745.1 Bacteroidales bacterium | reverse complement strand
CTTTGTCCAGGGATGATTCTATCACTGTTCCGGATGCTCCCTTCGAAGGATTGGATTTAAGCTCAAGCAGCTCGGATTCAAGCAACACTTTTTCCAGCAGGTTGTCAATATTTAAACCATTCTTGGCAGATATCTCCTGACTTTGGTATTTTCCACCCCAGTCTTCAACCAGGATATTCAAGTTTGCCAGCTCCTCCTTTACTTTTTCCGGTGCGGCATTCTCTTTGTCGATTTTATTGATGGCTATTACGATAGGCACGCCTGCAGCCTGGGCATGGTTGATGGCTTCCACGGTTTGGGGCATCACGCTATCGTCGGCAGCTACCACAATAATTGCAACATCTGTCACTTTTGCTCCCCTGGCCCTCATTGCGGTAAAGGCCTCGTGCCCGGGTGTGTCGAGGAAAGTAATCTTTTTCCCGTCTTCAAGCTCAACGGCATAAGCTCCGATGTGCTGTGTGATACCGCCGGCTTCGCCTGCAATAATGTTGGAATGGCGGATCTGATCCAGGAGGGATGTTTTTCCATGGTCCACATGTCCCATTACCGTTACAATGGGGGCACGATCTTCAAGCATTGCCGGATCATCATCTTCCTCTTCGATTGTTTCCTGCGTGTCGGCACTCACAAAGTTCACTTCGAACCCAAACTCCTCAGCCACAATGGTAATTGTTTCGGCATCAAGTCTTTGGTTTATCGACACAAACAAGCCAATGGACATACAGGTTGATATGATCTCATTGACCGAAACATCCATCAGGTTGGCAAGTTCTGCAGCAGAAACAAACTCAGTGACTTGCAGCACCTTTTGTTCGGAAGCGGCCTGTTGTTTTTCCTTTTCCTTTTGCTGCTGCAGGATATCCCTTTTCATTCTGCGATGTTTCGCAGCTTTTGACTTACCGGTGCCACTAAGGCTGGCCAGAGTCTCTCTGATCTGACGGGAAATTTCTTCTTCAGACACTTCCTGTTTAACCACCTCTTTCTTTCTCCCCTTCTTAGGCTTGGCAGTATCAGGCTTGCCTCCCTTTTTGTCCTGCTGCACATCAACTGTTTCTGCAGTTTTATCTTTTCGGATGCGTTTACGCTTTCGTTTTTTGGATTTGGCAGTATCTGAAGAGGAGGCAACCGGTTTTTTCGTTAACTCCTTGGGATCGGGAAGATCCATCTTGCCAAGAATAGTGGGCCCCTCAAGTTTTTTAAACTGTGTCTGGTAATGCTCTGTGGCAGGTTCCTCAACAGGTTTGTCCGGTTGATCCGAAACCTCTTTTTGTTCCATCTCTGATGGCACCAACTCTTCCTCTTTGGCAGCTACCTCTTTTGCTTCTTCTTCCTTCTGTTTATCTGCCGGCTTTTCTTCTTTTTTGTCGGGTTCATCCTCCTTTTTAGACGCGGCCTTCTTTTTCTTTTTTACAGACTTGGGTTCTTCAATATCAATTTTACCAACCACCTTGAACTTTACTCCGGCATCTGCAGACTCATCCACAGCTGTCGGCTCTTCTTTCTTATCCTTTTTCTTCTCCTCTTTCTTATCTTCCTCTTTAGCGAGGCGTGTTTTCTTTTCGGCAGCCTTTTCCTCAGCTATCTCTTTTTCAGCAGCAGGGTCTTTGGTTTTGATCTGTTCCGTTTTTTCCTCTTTTGACGAATCCTCTTTTTTAGTTTTGGGGTCCTCATCCACCTCCAGCTTTCCGACAATCTTCAAGCCGGATACTTTCGCTGTTTCTTTTTCTTGTGGTTCAGCCGGTTTCTGTTCTTTGGGTTTTTCAACAACCCCTTTCGTGTCCTGAATAAAGAGTTCTTCCTCTTTATCAGTGTCCTGATCCTCCTTCTTTACCTTCTCTTTTTCTTTTTCAGCAGTAATGGTTTCCCGCTTAAGAATGCTTAATCCTGCCTTTTTGCTGGCCTCTTTCAGGTTTTTTTCGCTTTGAAACTCATGGAAAAGTAAATCATATGCCTCCGGAGAGATCTTGGCATTGGGATTATTATCCACACTGATTCCCTTCTTATTGAAAAAATCAACAATGGTGGTAAGCCCGATGTTAAACTCCCTGGCAACTTTACTTAACCTTTTTGTCTTTGTCCCTTCAGTCATATACAGATTTCAATTATCAATCTTTTTTGCGAAGCTGCTAAGCCACATGATCCAGGTGCTAAGCTGGGAACAATGCAGGAATAAACGCTGCAAATTTATGGTATTTTATTCAAACTCTGCTTTTAATATACGCATCACCTCTTCTATGGTTTCCTGCTCCAGGTCTGTTCTGTTTACAAGATCTTCAACAGTGAGGTTCAAAACGCTTTTGGCTGTATCACAACCCACCTTTTTTAATTCGTCGATGATCCATTTTTCAATCTCATCGCCAAACTCAAACAGGTCCACATCTTCCCCTTCAACTTCTGTTTCACGATATACATCTATCTCATAGCCTGTAAGGCTTCCGGCCAGCTTAATATTGAAACCTCCCTTGCCGATGGCAAGAGAGACCTGATCAGGTTTCAGATAAACCTCAGCCCGTTTGTTCTCTTCATCGATTACGGTGGAAGAGATCTTTGCAGGGCTCAGTGCACGCGCAATATATAATGTGGTGTTTGTGGTATAATTGATCACATCGATATTTTCATTTCGAAGCTCCCTGACAATCCCATGTATGCGTGATCCTTTCATTCCCACGCATGCACCAACCGGGTCGATTCTGTCGTCATATGACTCAACGGCTACCTTTGCGCGTTCACCTGGCACACGAACAATCTTTTTAATGGTGATCAAACCATCATAAACCTCAGGCACTTCTTGTTCAAAGAGTCTTTCCAGAAATACGGGCGATGTGCGGCTCAGTATGATCAACGGGTTGTTGTTTTTGATCTCAACCCGGGAAACTACAGCACGCACGGTATCCCCTTTTCTGTAAAAATCAGAGGGTATTTGCTCCGTTTTTGGTAAAATCAGTTCAATGTCCTCATCATCGAGTGCAAGGATCTCTTTTTTCCAAACCTGATACACCTCTGCTGTAACCAGGTCACCAATAATTCCCTGATATTTTTTATAGATGCTGTCTTTCTCAAGCTCCATGATCTTGGATGCCAGGTTCTGCCGAATGGCAAGAATCTCACGCCGTCCAAAATCACTCATTCGAACCGGTTCCGAGACCTCCTCCCCAATTTCAAAGTCAGGTTCGATCTTGATGGCATCTGAATAGGCAATCTCGCTGTTTACATCTTCAACCTCACCATCTTCAACGATAATACGGTTGCGCCACACTTCAAGGTCTCCCTTGTCAATATTTACGATGATATCAAAGTTTTCCGATGAGCCGTATTTCTTTTCCAGCATGCTACCGAAAACATCTTCGAGAATAAGCATCATGGTTGAACGGTCGATATTTTTGAATTCCTTAAATTCCGAAAACGACTCAACCAAATTGATAGTTTCCATTTTGTTTGTTTTATTGTTTTTTAAGCTTCTATTTAAATGACACCTGAACCTTTGCTTCCAGGATATCGTCATAATGGACAAATACTTTTGATTCAGCCTGTGGTTCCGAATCTTTTTTTTGTTTCTTCTTTTTCTTCTCTTTGTCTAATTCAAGCCAAATACCATCATTTGTAACTTCAATTAGCTTGCCTTTAAACTGCTTATCATCTGCTGCTTTAACTACAAGGCGACGGCCAACGTTATTATTGTACTGACGGGTCATGACGAGCGGTTGTCCAACTCCCACAGAAGACACATCCAGCGTAAAATCTTCGGTGTCACGATCCAGGCAGGATTCAATATGTCTGCTCAGAGCAATGCAGTCAGCAACTGTTACACCCTGATCACCGTCAATAAAAACTTTGATATTATTCTGATGACTCACGGTTAGCGACACCAAAAAATGGTCACTGTCTGCCAAATGCGCATCAACAATATCAATTATTTGTTTCTTATCAATCATTTCATATGGCCTTTAGCCAATAAAGAAGGGGACTTATTGCCCCCTTGTCTTTCCCGGCCTGAAAAAATTCAGCGCAAAGGTAAGAAAAATATTTTAATCAGAAAAAAATATGCCTGTTTTTTAGCATTTTATGCATAAAGACACATAGTCGTTTACCGTTGCTCAGACATCTTCTGAAGCCACCGGTCGTAATAGGCATCAAAAACCTGTTCAGCCCTGTCGGCCAAATCATCCTGTTCGTAATTGTCACAAACGATACTGATTCGTTGCAACATGGCCAGGCTTTCATGCTTATTATCAAAAACCATATCGGCTTTTCTTTCGGGAAAACGGAAGTAATAATAGAGGTTTTCCTCATGAATGTCGATCATCCTTTCAGCAATGGCATTGCCTTTCTCATATGCACCGGCTTCATAATAGTGTTCAGCCATAAGAAAAGTGAAATAGTTATATGGCACATTATATTCGGGCATCATCTCCATGGCCTTGTCAAGCACGGCGATGGCTGAATCGGCCTTATTCTCGGCAAGCAATGATTTTGCCAGTCGGTGCATCACGTTTCTGAAACTCACCGTAAGACGCCTGTGATCCTCATCAAGATAAACAGACGGATCAGACATATTGCCCCACTGGAATTTATTCATCACATTGTCATACAATATCCTTGTATTTACACGTCCCGGTTCAACCCTGTCATGTTCGGTGCGTATTGGCACCAGTCTGTATGCCATCCCTTCGAGCTGAAAATATTCTTCCAGTCCAAGGTAAGATTCACTGCCGGTTGTAATCGCAAAATAGACAGGGCGCTCCCAATTGTTTTTTGCCAGGAAGTTCAGTGCCATTAAGTGGTTCTTATTGAGTCCGCTGCCAGGCATCACCCATTCAACGGCATCAACAATGAGGTGTGCATCTTCAGGTGCAACATTACCATTATCAACAACCTTTGCGGAATCTACCGGCAGCCGGAATTTGTTGGTTGGAATGAAGTCTTCAAATCCACGGCCTGTTCTGATTCGTGTATTCTGTGCATCACTGCCAACGAACTCCATCAAACGGCTAAGATCCTGAAACCCTTCCAAACGTTGCGAAATAAACACATAATCGCGTGTTCCATCCCTGTATTGTCGTGGTTCAAAACTAAACGGAACCGGATCTGCGTCATATGTCTTGCGGCGCAGCATGTTGTTGATATACCAGTCGGTATTTAGCAAACTCATGTTTACAACTTTAATATCGTTCCTGACCCCCTCCACCTCCTGGGCGTACCAAAGGGGGAAGGTATCATTATCCCCATTGGTAAAGATGATGGCGTTGGGGGCGCAAGATTCCAGGTAGTTGATGGCCACATCGCGAGCGCCGTATCTACCTGACCTGTCATGATCGTCCCAGTTCTCTTTGGCCATATTTGCCGGTACAAGCAAAACAGAAACGGCGACAACTGCTATTACAGCAATCCTGCTCTTTTTATCTGTTCCATTAACATCCAGACTCTTTATTTTTCGAAACAATCCGTCAATGAGTGCCATCACACCCAATCCGACCCATATGGAAAAGGCATAAAACGACCCGATGTAAGAATAGTCACGTTCCCTGGGCTGAAAAGGTGTTTGGTTCAGGTAAATTATGATTGCCAACCCGGTCATAAAAAACAACAGTCCAACCACAAGTGCATCCTGAGGTCGTCTTTTGAACTGAAATAGAAATCCGACCACTCCCAAAAGGAAGGGCAACATATAATACCGGTTATAACCGTGGTTCGATTTCAGGCTTTCGGGAAGGTTTGACTGAGGGCCAAGGCGCAGTTCATCAATAAAATTAATTCCTGTAAGCCAGTTACCTTCAAGCAGACCTCCGTGCCCCTGTATGTCGTTTTGACGACCGCTGAAGTTCCACATCAGGTATCGCAGGTACATATGTCCGACCTGATGGGCAAAAAAGAAACGCAGGTTTTCAGCAAATGTAGGTTTGTTGATCACCTCCGAAGTACCATCGAACTGGGTAACCCGAATGGGACGTCCCTGCACGTTGCCCCACCTTTCATAACCCTGTGGATGTTGACCACGACTGCTCCACATTCGCGGAAATATCGTTGTAAATTGCGGGTCGTAAACCGGCTCCATCTCTGTTCTTGGGTTAATCACTTCATAACGGCCGGTTTCACGGTTCTTACCCCAAACCGGAATGCCATCCTCCAGATCGATCACAGGAGCATTGTAATAGGGGCCATATAACAAAGGCCATGCACCGTATTGCTCACGACCAAGGTAAGCCTTCATCGCCAGTGCATCCTTGGGTGCATTTTCATTGATCGGAACTTGCGCATTTGAGCGGATCACCAGCATAAAGAAGCTGGAATAGCCGATCACGATAAAAGTAAAGCAAAGCAATATGGTGTTCCAGACCACTTTTTTCTTTTTCTGAGTATAATATAATCCGAAAACAATGGATGCGATCAAAAGCACAAAGAATATGACCGTACCACTATGGAAAGGCAGCCCGATGCTGTTAACGAAAAACCGTTCAAAGCGCCAGTCAAGCTCCATAATCCCGGGAATAAGGATCGATTGAACAAAATAAAGCAATGCTATTGCCACAACCCCTGTAAAGATGATCCCTTTTCTGTTTGGCGTGTATTTTTTAAAGTAATAAACAAATACGATGGCAGGTATCGCAAGAAGATTTAACAGGTGTACACCAATTGACAGACCAATGATATAAAAGATGAGTACCAGCCATTTGTTGGCATCAGGTTCATTGGCACGGGCCTCCCATTGGAGAATGGCCCAGAAAACGAAAGCGGTAAGAAATGCAGATGTAACATACACCTCTGCCTCAACAGCCGTAAACCAGAATGAATCGCTGAAGGTCAGCGTTAATGCGCCAACCAGACCACTACCGAAGATCATCAGTGCTTTGGTGGTTGAAAGCTGCTGGCCGCCATGAATGAGCTTCTTTGCCAGTATGTTTATGGTCCAGAACAGAAACATCACTGCCATTCCTCCGGCAACTGCCGACATCATATTGATCCAGAATGCAACCCGGGAAACTTCACCGAGTGCAAAGAGGGAAAATACCCTGGCCATCATTTGATAGAGCGGTGCGCCGGGCGGGTGACCGATCTGCAGTTTATATGACACGGCAATTCGCTCACCGGCATCCCAGAAACTGACCGTAGGCTCAATTGTTAGCAGGTACATTAAAGCGGCAAAAGCAAAAAGGCCCCAGCCTATATAATTGTTGATCCTGCGATATAAAATATCATCCATAGGTAGATTTATTAATTTGACAGAGAGCAGATTACACAGGTTTTGTCTTCTAGATTACGGAATGCGAAAATACAAAAAAAAGAAGGATTCATGCGTGTTTTTAACATCTATTGCATTTATCCGTGATTTTTAACCCATTTTCTCTGCATTTTTTTGCAGCAAAAAAAATAATTTCTATCTTTGCCGACCAAATCAAGGATGACCGATGGTGTAATGGTAGCACTACAGTTTTTGGAGCTGTCTGTCTAGGTTCGAATCCTAGTCGGTCAACAACAGCAAAAAGCAAACCGACACAAAGTTTGTAGCGAGCCACTACCATTGATTTCAGTACTATCTCGGCAATAAAATATACCGCCTGTTAAACTAAATCCCGCCTGCGCGGGACTTGATCTTGGAGACCGCTCATATTCCTAAATATTGTGGTGCGTTTTTCTTTATTCTAATCAAAATCTCTTTTTTACTTTCTCGCTCTTCCTCAATATCATAATCATCCTGCAATCCAAGCCAGAATTTAGCAGTTGTCCCAAAATAAGAAGCCAATCTGAGCGCTGTATCAGCAGTAATTCTTCTTTTCCCTTTAATAATTTGAGAAATCCGTGTCTGTGGAATATCCATGTCCTTAGATAATCTGTATGCTGTTATCTCAAGAGGATTTAAAAACTCCTCAAATAAAATCTCTCCGGGGTGAATATTTGATAATCTGTTCATTTTTCTATCCTTCATTTGTTAATGATAATCCATTATATCAACATCGTGTGCATTATTGTCAATCCACTGAAATACAATTCTCCATTGGTCATTAATCCTGATGCTGTAAAAATCTGAACCTTGTAATTTTTCAAGTCGGTTCGATGGAGGGATTCTCAAATCAGATAAATTTTGAGAGTTATTAAGCATTCTTAATTTTCTCCGACCAATTTGTTGAATTTCAATCGGTATCTTTTTGACACGCTCTCCATTCCAAATTTTTTCAGTATCGTTTGAACCAAATGAAATAATCATACTATCATTTTACATTACTAACGTCAAAGATAACTAATTTGTTTCGGATTAGCAAATAATTTTTTGAAGGTCTTATTTACCCAATTAGCTTAAGAATTTAATTCTGCTTTTCTGCGGAATGGGGGAATGCACCACAACGGTTGACAACATGAAACGGTTGGGGATTTCGGAGCCACTTCACTATCAAGCATACAGCGAACTTTGATGCGAGAACAAAAGTTCGAATAACCACATTGCCCCCAATGTTTTATGACTGCGTGTTATGGGTCGGGTATTCATTTTAAAATCAATTGTACTTTATGGTTATTGTTTTAATTCATCCAATTTCTGACTATTAATATCTAACTTTAAAGGATTAATTTCCTGTCCCCAGTAAACAGACGTATGTGGGAATGGTATTTCTATATTATTTTGATCGAAAGCATACTTTAAGCGTTCTCTGTATTCCCGACCTACTGCCCATTGTGCGCTAGGTTTAGTTTTCAAACGGGCTTTAATAACAATTGCACTATCCGCAAACTCATCTAAGCCAAATATTTCAATAGGTTCAAGAATTTTGTCCTTAAATTTCGAATCATCTTGCATTTCGTCACCCACTTTTTTCATTAAATCCATCACGACTTGAGGATTTTCTTTATACGCAACACCAATATCAAATACCATTGCAGACCAGTCTTTGGTCATGTTTGACATTATATTTATTTTACCATTTTGAATAATATGAACAACTCCTGATAAATCGCGAAG
>SKTA01000069.1 GCA_007122745.1 Bacteroidales bacterium | reverse complement strand
TTCCACAAGGCTTAATCAATCCGGAACTGACGCTGTTTTTCGCCCTGATTCTGGGTATTGGTTTCGGTTATATACTTGAACAGGCAGGCTTTTCATCAGCATGAAAGCTCGCCGGTGTATTTTACGGGTACGATTTTGTTGTGCTGCGGGTATTTTTTACGGCAGGCATCACGGCAATGACAGGCCTTATGTTTTTGGGTTATTTGGGCTGGGTGGACCTGTCGTTGCTGTATGTGAACCCCACCTATCTGTATTCGGCAATTGTTGGCGGGGTAATCATGGGCTTTGGTTTTATTCTGGGTGGTTATTGCCCGGGAACCAGTTTTGTCGGGGCCGTGATCGGCAAGGTAGATGCGATGGTGTTCATTGTTGGCTCATTAATCGGGATTTTTATTTTCGGGCATTTTTACAGCACCTTCGAGCCTGTATATACAGGAAACTTTTTAGGCCATATTCATATTTATGATTCACTTGGCATTTCAAAATCGTGGTTTGCATTTATGCTGGTGATTGTAGCGCTGATCGCTTTTATGCTTACGCAGATGATTGAAGACAGAGTCAATGACCTGAGTGCTGAAACAATTGCCACCCGTCCCTCCTACCGTTTGCCCACCCTACTGCTGATAGCAGCCGTATTCATATTTTTATTCCTGCCTGAGGAACGAAAAAGCAGAATGAGCGAAGTTTCCGCAGAGATATTGCACGATGAGGTTTATGGAAGCGATGCCTATGTGAGTGTTCAGCGTGTCATCTATCAAGTCAAAAACCAGGACGAAAAGCTGATACTCATTGATACACGCAGTCCGAAAGAATACGGGCACTTCAGCTTGCCTGGAGCCATTAATATGACCGCTCAGGAGGTTTTGAACAGAGGATGGCGCAACTTGTTCCGAAAAGACCACCGAATGAAGGTGTTTTTTGGCAATGGCAACAGTGAGGCAACCAAGGCTTACATAACTGCCAGACGTTCGGGGTATGACAATGTTTTCATCATGGAAGGCGGTTTAAACAAGATGTTTCATGAGCTATTTGTTGATATCAAGGATGACAGGATCTCTTCCACAAACCTTCAGGAAAGGTCCACAGCCCGCTTTATGAGGGATGCCCGCATCTTTTTCCTGAAAGGGGGGATTGCTCCCAGGGAAACCGAGGAGCGACGGATGATAGAGGCACCTGAGCAGCATGAGGTAATTCCTGTAATTGGAGGATGTTAAACACGAAATTCAGATGACCATGATCAATCAGCAATTAAATTACAGCGCAGCATTATTTTTCGCCATCATAGTTCTGGCAGTGGCATTCTGCCAGGTTACATCCAAAAGATATGGTGCAAGCAATGCCCGGGTTGCAGAAATGCTTTCAGACAAACCCTATTTTTCGTATGCAGATCTGCATCAGGTGATCTCAACAGACACAAAGGACCAATTTCTGATTGTGGACCTTAGATCCACCATATCATTTAAAAAAGACCATTTGCCGGGCGCTATCAACATTCCGGAAGAGGATTTGCTTAACAGGAATCACCGCAGGACACTGAAAGATAAAAAACCGGTTTTGTTGTATGCTGCACAAGAACATCGCGCCGTTGCTGCACAGGCTTTGTTGCTCGGCATGGGTTACGAAGATGTACGGATTATACCCGGAAGTTTTGAAACCATCAGGGAAAACGTTTTGGAGGGCTTCAATCCGCATAATGCTTTTTACAGCAGCGATAAAGCGCGTTTTGATTTCCCAAGGTATATGAGCGTTCAGGCCATTCAGTCTGAGGGGGAAAGTCGGGCAGCCCCTTTAATGCCCGATGCTCCCGAACCAAACGCCATTCCAGGCGGTTGCTGATTACCCATCAACCAATCAACTAATATACAATCGCATCCTCCTCATCCAGATCACCCTTATGGTCATCTTCCTGCACGGGCTTCTCCTGCTGGTCGCTGATGGTGCTTTTATAATCTTCGAGGAAGGCCTGATCCAGGGTGAGTGCCTTCTTGACATCCTTCAGGGCCTCTTTTTTTTGTCCGTTTAGAAACAGGGCTTCGGCACGTGCCATATAGGCCAATGTTAACCTGGCTTCAAGTTTAACAGATATATTCAGATACTCGTTTGCTTTCCGGTATTCCTTAAAGTTTAATGCAGCGATCCCTTTCCCCAGCCAGGCGCAGGAACAGGACTTGTCGATATCGGCTGCCCGTTCAAAACAATCACGCGCATTGGCAAAATCTTCCCTGACCAGGTAAAGCCCTCCCAGGTCGCACCATGCCTCGCCATTATCCGGATGTAAATCCAGCACCTTGTTCATATCCTTCATCGCTTTATCATACTGTTCATTGGCACCATAAATCATGGCGCGGGTATGCAGGTAATCCACATTATTTTCATCGGTTTTCAAAAGCGCTTCCAGGTCTTTTAAAGCACTTTCATGGTTTGATTTTCTGAAAAAGGCACAAGCCCTGCCATACAAGGCATTTTGATCTTTTTTTGTGTCAATGACCCGGTTAAAAACAGCAATGGCATCATCAAACTTTCTCTTAAAAAAAAGCTTCCATCCATCCGCAGTAGTTGTTTCTGTCTTCTTCTTTGTCATTTTCGCCATAAGAAACTTCAATTTTTTATTTCTTCTTCAAATATCAAATAAAAATTTCAATAAACAAACCCACCATCAAAAAAACAATTTTGATTAAAAAACACTTCTCTTACTGAAACAATGAAACTACTGAGATTACAGAACATTTTTTACTTAAATTTGTATATCTTATAATAAGAAAAAATTTAAGAAGATTTTATCAATTGCCGGTTTTGTGGTTTTCAAAGCGCATGCATCTCATCCTGAGTTTGAATTATGACAAACACCCCAGGCCCGCATAATTTCTTTTGTATGGATCAGTTATCATATCTGGGAAATATCGAGGGCAACAGCCTGGAGCAGCTTTATCAGAATTATCTTAAAGACCCGAATCTTTTGGAACCTGGCTGGCGTAAGTTTTTTGAAGGCTTTGAATTTGCCCGGACACGCTATCCTGAAAGTGATGCAGCAGGCGAAGAGGAGGTGATCCGCTTCAGGAATGAGTTTAACGTAATAAACCTGATCAATGGTTACCGGGAGCGGGGGCATCTTTTTACCAAAACAAATCCGGTGCGTACCCGCAGACAATACAGACCCACTTTGGATCATAAAAATTTTGGCCTGAACGAATCAGTCCTGGAAACCGATTTTCAGGCAGGTAATGAGATCGGCATTGGCAAAACATCCCTGAACAAGATCATTGGTCATTTGCAGCAAACATACTGTCAGAGCATCGGGGTTGAATATATGTACATCCGCAAGCCTGAGATCGTACAATGGTTGAAAAACAGGATGGAGCAGGTGAGAAACACACCCGATTTCGACATTCCCAGGAAAAGGCAGATCCTGTCAAAACTGATTGAGGCGGTTGGTTTCGAACACTTTGTAAGAAAAAGATTCCCGGGTCAGAAACGATTTTCCCTGGAAGGCTGTGAAACATTGATCCCTGCTCTGGACGTACTGATGGAGCGGGGCGCTGAGTCTGGCATTCATGAATATGTGATTGGGATGGCACATCGCGGGCGCCTCAATGTGCTGGGAAACATTCTGAAAAAACCTTACCATAAGATCTTCAGCGAGTTTGAAGGCAAAGAGTATGCAGAGGAGACCCTGCTTGGCGATGTCAAGTATCATCTTGGCTGTACCCTGGAAACAACTGTTGGGGATGGGAAAAGCATTCGCCTTCACATTGCTCCCAACCCAAGCCATCTTGAAGCAGTCGGTCCTGTGGCTGAAGGAATTGCCAGGGCAAAAACCGACCTCAGATACGGCGGTGATTATAAAAAAGTTGCACCCATTTTGATCCATGGTGATGCGTCGATTGCTGGACAGGGCGTTGTGTATGAACTTTTACAGATGTCGCAGCTTGAAGGTTATAAAACCGGTGGCACCATCCACCTGGTGATCAACAACCAACTTGGATTTACCACAAACTACCTGGATGCCCGTTCTTCAACCTATTGCACCGATGTGGCCAAAACAATACAGTCCCCCATTTTTCACGTAAATGGCGACGACGTGGAAGCTGTTGTCTACACCATCGAGCTGGCAATGGAATTCAGGCAACGTTTCGGTATCGACGTGTTCATCGATTTGCTGTCATACAGGAAATATGGACACAACGAAAGTGACGAGCCCAGATTTACCCAACCCATATTGTACAAGATCATTGAAAAGCACCCCGATCCTGCAACCATTTACGTGGAGAAACTGCTGGCGCAAAAAGCGATAAATGAGGAGGAGGTCAACACATTGCGTGAATCATTCAATAAGATGATGGAACAGGAGTTGGAGGTGGCCAGGAAAATTGAAAAGGGGGATGTTGACCCGTTTCTCATTAAAACATGGGAGGGTTTCCGAAAAGGAACCAAAGAAGACTTTCTGCTGGAAACAGATACACGCATCGACTTAGAGCAGATTTTGGCACTTGGTAACAACATTACCAAATTGCCTGATCGCAAAGGGTTTTTCCGTAAGACAGTCCGGATGATGCAGGAGCGTAGATCAATGGTTACAGAATCGGCGCGCGTCGACTGGGCGATGGGTGAAAGCCTGGCTTACGCTTCCCTCCTGTATGAAGGTTTTCCGGTAAGGATCTCCGGTCAGGATTCGGAAAGGGGGACTTTTAGTCACAGGCATGCCGTTCTAAAGCTTGAAGATTCGGAGGTGGAATATGTTCCATTAAAACATGTACATCAGGATCAGGCAAACTTTGAGATATACAACTCCCATTTGTCAGAGTATGCTGTATTGGGATTTGATTACGGTTATGCCATGGCCAGTCCGAACACCCTGGTGATCTGGGAGGCACAGTTCGGGGATTTCAGCAATGGGGCACAGATCATTATCGATCAGTTTATTTCCAGTGCCCGGGAAAAATGGAAAGTACAAAATGGAATTGTGTTGTATTTGCCGCACGGATATGAAGGTCAGGGACCTGAACACTCCAGTGCCAGAATGGAACGTTATCTGGCCCTGTGCGCCAGGGAGAACATCCAGATAGCCAATGTAACCACACCTGCAAACCTGTTTCATCTGTTGCGGCTTCAGATGAAACGCCCGTTCCGCAAGCCCATTGTGTTGTTTACTCCAAAAAGCCTGCTGAGGCATCCGGCGTGTGTGTCTCCGCTGAGTGAGTTAAGTGAGGGTAGGTTTCAAAGTGTGATTGACGACAGGGAAGCAGATCCTGATCAGGTGGACCGTGTATTGTTTTGCAGTGGAAAGATATATTATGACCTCCTTGAGGAGAAAAAGCAGAAGGGCTTTAAAAACACAGCCATCGTAAGACTGGAGCAGCTTTATCCCCTTCCGCAGCAGAAGCTTGATAAAATCAGAGAAAAATATAAGAGCGCCAGGCGGTGGTTATGGGTTCAGGAAGAGCCACGGAACATGGGGGCCTGGTCTTATCTGTTAATGAACCTCAAAGGTTTCAGCATGAGTGTAATCGCCCGGCCTGAAAGTGGAAGTCCGGCAAGCGGTTCAAGCCAGTTTCATCAAATGCAGCAGCGCAAGATTGTCGAAAAAGCCTTTGAAGAATGTGATTGTGAAAATGTTTGCAGAGAATGCGGACAATTGTGCATCAGTGATATGGTGACCGGTTAACGATTATCGATTGCCGATGTTCGATTGCCGATTGCCGATTGCCGATTGTCGATTATCGATTATCGATTAATGATGATCGATTCATGATGATTGATTGCCGATGATCGATTCTCGAGGTTTGATTAAGTATGGTGAATTTCACGTCCTGAGGGGTAGCTTAAATGCAGTATAACGAAAAAAAGCACACAATGACTATTGAAATACGAGTACCGGAAGCGGGTGAATCGATCACCCAGGTTGAACTGGCCAGATGGCTTGTGGAAGATGGCGCCTTTGTTGAAAAAGATCAGGAAATTGCTGAAATTGATTCTGACAAGGCCACCCTGACCATCAATGCAGATGCGGCCGGTAAAATTCATATCGATGTAGATGCGGGCTCGACTGTTGAACCCGGTAAGATCATCGGAAAGATTGACACAACAGTGGCAGGGAACCCGGATGAGAAAGTTGCGGAAAAGTCTGCAGATATTGCCCCACCATCCCGCGAAAGCGAAATAGAAAGAGAGCAACCGGCAGAACAAAAGGAAGAAAAGCCGGACAGAGACGCCAAAGGTACCATCACCATTACACCCCAGGCAAAGAAGCTACTTGAGGAACATGGACTTCCTACCGGATGGGATCACATCAACCCAGACAGCAAAAGGATCACCAAGAAAGACATTCTTGCTGCGATAAGTGGCCGGTTTGCAGACAAGGCACCGGGAGATAAAATGGTTCAGAAAAGTGATGCGGGCAAATATGGCAGTAGCAGTCGTGATGAGCAGCGCAATAAGATGTCCACCTTGCGGAAAAAGGTCGCTGAGCGACTTGTTTCTGTAAAGAATCAAACAGCGATGCTTACCACCTTCAACGAAGTGGACATGTCGGCTATCATTGCCCTGCGCAAGAAGCACCAGATAGCTTTCACCGAAAAATATGGTTTCAAGCTTGGGTTTATGTCGTTTTTTGTGAAGGCACTGACCGAAAGCATCCCCTATTTCCCTCAGGTGAACGGATACATTGACAGCAACCATATCATTTTGCCTGACTACGCAGATGTGGGCATTGCCGTGAGCACCCCAAAGGGGTTGATGGTACCGGTGATCCGCAACGCTGAGAGCATGACCATCCCTGATATTGAGTCTGAAATCAATGAGCTGGCAGAAAAGGCCAGAAACAACAAGATCACCATTGAGGAATTAACAGGCGGCACCATATCGATTACAAATGGAGGCGTTTTTGGCTCGATGTTGTCGACCCCCATCATCAATCCGCCGCAAAGTGCCATATTGGGGATGCACAACATCATTGAGCGGCCGGTTGCCGTTCAGGGCAAAGTTGAGATCCGTCCGATGATGTACCTGGCGCTGTCTTATGATCACAGGATTGTTGATGGCAAGGAGTCGGTAAGTTTTTTGGTGAATGTGAAAGAGATGATCGAGAACCCCGTGCGGATGCTTCTTTCCGGCAAAGGGGAGGGCGAGGCGATTTTGAGGTTATAAAAGCGCGATGCTGGAAGGAAGAGCTGGGAACTGAGAGCTGGGAACTGAGAGCTGGGAACTGAGAGCTGGGAACTGAGAGCTGGGAACTGAGTGTGTGAACGAAGTAAAGGATTGTCTCGTCCTGAAATAGGTTTACACTTTTTGTAAACAAAATTCAGGACGGGTCAAAGTAAAGGATCTCGTAGCTTACTAACAGATTCTTCGCTGGCGCTATTAATGTCAGTTGTTTTTATAACGCTGTTAGTTATCATGATACGCATTCACTGTCATTGGCTTTAGATTGTATGTGCCATAAGCTGATGCAGTAATTAATTTTGCGTGCTTTGCGTGAAAGCCTTTTGCGGCCTTTGCGTGGATTTTTTTTCTCGCAAAAAGCGCAAAGAAATAGACCCAATCGTTAAACAACTAAACAACTAAACAATTAAACAACTAAACCCTCTTTCATGGCTTTAATAAAACCAATCCGGGGAATAGAACCAAAATTTGGCGCCAACTGTTTCCTGGCCGATAATGCCACTGTAATTGGTTATGTAGTAGCGGGTGACAACTGCAGTATTTGGTTTCAGGCGGTTGTTCGCGGTGATGTGCATTACATTCGGATCGGAAACAATGTGAACATACAGGATGGTGCCGTTATTCACGGCACGTATGAAAAGGCGCCCACCAACATTGGCAATAATGTTTCGATAGCCCACAAAGCGATCGTGCACGGGTGCACCATTCACGACAACGTATTGATTGGCATGAATGCCATTGTGATGGACAATGCCGTGATTGGAGAGAACTCCATTATTGCTGCCGGCGCTGTTGTGCTGGAGAACACGATTGTTGAGCCGGGAAGTGTATACGGCGGATTGCCGGCAAAAAAGATCAAGGATATTGACCAGCGTTTAACCCGGGACTTATTGACACGCATATCAAAAAGTTACATCAAATACGCTGGATGGTACAGGGACAAAGAATAAAATATCCTACCATACAGCATTTTGCTGCACAACAGGACTTTGTTTGATTTGCTTTTTGCGAGACTCCTTTGTGCTACAGTCCCAGTTCGGCACGCACCAGTGGCATAATATCCTGGCCACCTTCAACGAAAAGCACGGAACCTCCGCTTGAATCCAGAATGTAAGTAAAACCTTGCTCGCGACCCACCTTATCGATGGCATTACGGGCCTGCTCAATAATGGGATTTAAGAGCCTTTCTTCCTGTTCCATGAGGTCAACCTGGGCGGACTCCTGGAACTCCATTATGCGTTCGTTCAGGCTTTGGAGTTCGCGCTCTTTAGACTGCCTGACAATCTGTGAAAAGGTTTCCTGATTTTCAAGATAATCCTGGTATTTTGTTGTAAACTCCTGTTGCATGGCGGCAAATGTTTGCTCCAGTTCTTGTGCATATCTTTCAAGTTCCTGACGTGCTTCTTCACGTCCGGGCATCATGCGGAGCAATTCGGAGGTGTTAATGTGTCCTAGTTTTTGCTCTGTTTGTGCTAAAAGCTGGGCGCTTCCTAAAAGGATGATCATTAACAGGGAGATACTGAGCAGTTTTTTCATTGCTATGGATGACTTAATGGTTAATATTAATTATTTTGGCGCACAAATTTAAGGAATTTAAACAAATTCACTGTATAATTTAACAGCATTTAACGGCAGTTTTTGGGAATGGGCTGTTTCAGCTGTTTTTAGCGGTTTTTCGACAAGAAAAACAAGAAAAATATTTTGGCAGTTGAAAAAAAATGTATATTTGCAACCGCAAACGCGGAAATAGCTCAGTTGGTAGAGCACGACCTTGCCAAGGTCGGGGTCGCGGGTTCGAGTCCCGTTTTCCGCTCTAAG
>SKTA01000162.1 GCA_007122745.1 Bacteroidales bacterium | reverse complement strand
GTAATGTCCAGGGGCAGCAGCTCCACCCGCGACATTCCGCTCAGAATGATAAAAAAGGCAAGCAGAAGGGTAAAAGTGTCAAGATAGGTGATCTGCCAATTGTTTTTCTGCCAACTGATTGTTGGTTTGCTTTCTCTTTTCATGTTCAATACATTATGCTTCGGTTGCTATTTTTTTTGCAGATATTCTCCATACAGGTTTACTTTATATTGGCAGTGAAAAAGTCCCTGATATACAGACTTGGTTTGTCTTCCATCAGCATTGCAAAAGCTTGCAGGGTTAAATGCTCATTGTCTGCCATCATATCTGCCTTCAGGCGAATTTTGTTTGAAAGCGGATACCATACGAATTGTGCCAGCGCCAGTCCATACAAGGTGGTCATAAGTGCCAGCGACAAACCTATGCCCAGATGCTCAGCAGCCTGAAAATTCTGCAACATGCAGATGAGACCCATCAGGGTGCCAAGCATGCCATATGCCGGAGAAGCATTGCCCAGGGTGTTCATCACATGGCTCTCTTTGAGGGTCGCTTCATAAACCGCATTGATCCATGTCGTGCCAAGATCACGGACCTCCCCGGCATCATAATTTGTTGCTAACAGGGAAAACAAGTAACCTTCAAACCGGTCTTCAAAATCCTGACTTAATTGTTCAGCCATACCCAACTTATCCGCTTTGATCATTCGCTGCCACTCCAGAAAACGATTCCTCTGTTTGATCAACGTCGCCTTTCTATATGTTTTGTGGGAGGCCAGATGGATCAGATTATGCATCGCTTTGAAAAGATCCGCTGCAGGAAAAGAGATCAGCGCATGTGCGGAAAGCCCCCCAACAATGATCAACATACTGGGTATATTAAAAATATTGATCCAATAATTGTCCTGAGTAAAACGCACAACATTTATAACCGATAGAACCCCCAGTGCAAACAGTCCCAAAGAGAATATGATCAGAATTGATGATAAAATGGATGGTCGCATTGTTTTATGTGTTAATGTGTGGTTAAACAGGTTAATATTTCGGTACACAGGTCAAGCCCTGTGTGTGCTAGCCCTCACCCCCGGCCCCTCTCCCAAGAGAGATGGGTGCCCATCATTCAGGAGCGATGCAATTGCTTTTTCTTCCTTCGAGCTTCGAGCTTCCAGCTTCGAGCTTCATATATTTATCCATATCGGCAAAGGGATACAGCCCGGAGGCTTTTTCGAACCAATACGCTGCTTCTTCATCCTTGCCCTGCGCTGAAAAAAGCGCAGCCTTGAAAACCATTGCATCAACGGTTTCATATATTTCAAGTGATAAAGCGGTATTTTCCAAAGCATCTTCAATATTTCCCCTGGAAGCCTCCCTCTGGGCAATTAAAAAGTGACGCAATGCATTGTTGGCCTGAATGAAAACCACGGAGTCAAGCAGAGCCAGTCTTTCAGCCGAAATGGGCACCACTTCGTCCAATTCAGCCTGGGGGTTTTCAGCTTCCGGCAATATATCATCGTGAACAGCATCCCTTATACCACTGCAGGAAATACAGAGAAAAGGGAGAACCAGCAGGTAAATGATTTTTTGTCGTGTCATTTTTTTAAGGAGTTTGGAGGTTAGATGTTAGAGGTTGGATTTTGGATGTTGGATGTTGGATGTTGGATGTTGGATGTTGGATGTTGGATGTTGGAGGTTAGATGTTGCAGATTGGCCTGGAGGTGTTTGCGAACTGTCTCCAGCACGGTTTGTTTTGCCTTTTCCTTGGTTTCTGCCGGGGTTGAGGTTGCTTCGCTCATGAGATCCCGGATAAGCAACTGCTCGCGCTTTGAACGCAGGGAAAGTATTTTTTCCTTCGTTGCACTTTCGGCGTCAGAAAATGAAAATGCCAGGGCACGACTGTCTGTTCTTGCCAGGGCAGTTCTGAGAACATGGGGCTCCATCTCTGTGAGCTTTCTCCATGTGAGCAACCTGCTGTTTATGGTTTCATGCAAATCGGGGTCATTGCGACGGATGCTGTTCAGGAATCGTTCCTGTTTTTCTATGCTTAGCTCCTCTAACAATCCAACCATGCGACCCAGGTTCATAACGTTGTATTCCTTTCCCGCTTTTTGTTCCCGGAAAAAAGTAAAACACTTCTCAGCAAGGTCATTGACCTGTAAGAAATTGATATGCATCTTACGGACATTTATTTTCATAACACTTGCCGTGGTGTCCGGACCGATCCCGTTAAATACCTTTGAAACCTTTTCGTCCGGAAGGTTATCCATTAAGATGGAGAGTTCAATTGGCTCTAGTTTGTGACAAAGGTCAAGCAGGGTGTCATTGTCCATGTAGTTGAGAAAATGAAATGCGCTGATCCCTTTTGAATTGCCTGAATACAAAAAACGCTTCAGATCGACGGCTAATTGGCTAATTTGTTTATTATCTATTTCAATACACTTGTTATCAGGGTCTTGCATTGCCTCTTCAATGCTTGAACTGGCATATTCGCTTACAAGTCCCTCAAAAAGTCTTAAATATCTTGGATCTAACATGTTTATGATCCTGGCAATTCTGTTTGTCCCTTCCAGTTCGTTGCGATTAATCCAGTTGTCAAAAAGCAGCGCAATTTCATTGGTATGTTCCAGAAAACAGGTTGTTACAAACAGATGGTCCTTCTGAGCATTTCTGTCTCCATTGGTGTTGCTGATTTTTTTTATTAATGTTTCGTCGGGTGAGACTCCTGAATGTCTTCTGGAAGCCGCTTGTGTTTTTTCATTATTTGAATTGGGCAGGAGGTTTTCTTCCATAGGTAATCTGCGCTTTTTTATCAAATAAAATGCCAATAATATGACCATCAGGATTGCCATAAAAATAAGAGCCCCCAGCCATACAATTCTGGACAGAGGAAGAACTGCCGTGGATTTCCCTGGGGTTGCCTGCGGCTCGTTGAACCTGACTGGCTCCAATGCCATTTCAACCGGCAAAGGGTATTCCGGCTGTTCAGGCTGTTCTATCCTGCGTTCCAGTAATGTTAACCTGGGCATGGCAATCTGAAAAATATTGATTTCATCTCCTGCATCGGTATTGATCTCTAGTATCATCGCGGCAAGCATCCGCATGAAATTCAGGTCGTCGGATCCATAAAAGTTGTCTGCGTATATGTTAAGGTGTATCCTTTCAAAAACATGTATGAAATCGGGTTTGGTTTCTTCGGCAATGTAAAGGTCGGTCTCTGTGGCAGAAAAACGGGGAATGCGGATGAAAGGAACTCCCGGAAGTTCTGCAATCACGATATCCTCATCCATTTCCGGCAAATGGAATTTGTTGGGAATCACATCGATAAATGCCATTTGCAGGTCAAGCATAAATGATGCGGGATCGAAGTAGTTACTCATACTGCCTCGAAGCAGGCTTTTAATTTCAGCTTTCATTTGCAGCCGATCGAAATAATCCTCCCGGTGGTTTATTTGTTCTCCTGATGTTTCCAATGGAACGAATGACAAGAGCAGAAAGATCAGCATCAGCTGGATTGTTGTTTTCATTACAGGGCTTTTTATTAAAACAGTTTGGGTATTTCTATTTCAGGGTTTCGGCTGCTGGCCAGCTCCCATAACTGAAGTGCTTCTTCCGGTTTATTTAGTGCATAAAATATAGAGCCTTTCAGTGCCAAGGCATAATCTGTTTCAAAAATGCTGAGCGAATGGTTTATGTAATTCAGTGCATTTTCAAAGTCAAATTCATAAAAAGCTTCCTGGGCCAGCGAGAATGAATTAAAATGGTGTCCTATGTCCTTAAGTCTTTCTTTATAATAATACTGCTCCTTGTCGGTCATCGTGATCAGCAGTTTTTGGAAAGGGTCCAGGCTGGGTGGGATGAGCAGGAAGTCGAGTCCTTCAAGGAAGTGTCCGTGAGCCAGGGCTTTCACGGTAAATCTGTATTTTGCAGGCACACTTTCCCTGCCGGTAAAATCGAGCACTGTTGGCTCAATTTCCAGGGTATAAAGACCCGGCAGCAGGTGCATGGCATAGAAAGATCCGTTGCTGAAGGTTCTTATCTGTTTTTTTTCGTTTGTGTCAAGATGGGTTAGCAGCAGCCGCACACCGCTCATTCCCTGGTGGTTTTCATCCCCTATCCGGTTTTTGACGTGGCCTTCTATGATGCCCGTGCGATAGAGTGGTATTTCCAGTCGTTTGTACCTGTTAGGGTCTGCCACGAAGGAAAATTCATTAACCAGGGGTGCGAGGGTAGGGTTGGGGATGGCTGATTGTTGCAGTTCCACGTTGTAGCGCCAGTAGCTTTGCAACTGGCTGATTCGCATAATGCCGTCGTTGCCCGTGTGGCGGCCGGAGCCGCCGCTGATTCTTATGTTTCTGAGGGGCACCACCTCTTCGCCGGGGTCAAACTGTTGGTTGTTGTTGCTGTCGACGAATGCCACCACCGAGGCGGCTGCCTGCCCCACCTGGTTGCGGTTGGTTGCCACCATTTGCCGGTTGGGGGCATCCAGTCCGATGGAGCCCGACAGCGTTTGCTGTACCGTATAGTTGCTGCCGTGTCCTATGGCTTGTGTGTTGGACCGGATTGCCTGCATATCGATCACCAAACCGAGGCGCAGCATGGTTTGGTTGTTCAGCAGGTTGTGATCTGCATCCAGGGTTAAGCGTCCGCGTCGGCCGAGGTTACGGGCCATTTGCACACCCACGTCAATCAGGTTGCCACGTCCGGCATCGTAGCGCCCCTGCAGGCGCACGCGGGTACCGCGCACTACCCCCGGCATATTGTGGCCGCTGCCAAAACTGTAGGTTGCAGAGGTGCTTAACAGGCCATTTAGCAGCAGCTCCGAATCAAAGTTGCCGGCAAGCTGACCCCGGTAATTCATGCGGAGGTTCACCTGCCCGAAGCGGAGGCTCAGATCGGAGCGATAGGTGGTGGCAAATGATTCCTCCCACAGGAAATGTTCACCGCCAAACCGCAGGCCTGCGTTTACGCCAATAAGGCCGAAAGGCAAATAAAAGCTGGCCTGCAAATGCTGTCTGGTATTGCGTGTGTTGTAGCGACTGTGCCCGTCGAAATGGGTGATGACAAGATTGAAGCTACGGCTGCCGGGCAGGTTCACGCTGTTGCTTGCCCTGTAGTAAAAGCCAGGTGCCGCATCAACGTTCAGCAGGTACTGCCTGAATATCCGGGCTGACATGCTTGCATAGCAGAACAGTTCATCAACCTGGCCGGTATTGGTAACCCCGGCCTTTAGGGTCACATTCGGTGTGAGGCCATATGCCAGGTCGCCGTGCCATATCAAATTGCCGGTGTCGGGACTTTCCCGGCCGTTGTCGGCATAACCCCCCTGTATGTTGTAGGATGCAACCCCAACAGGCAGGAAGTTGAAGGGGATTTGCATCCGCTGTTCGCGGATGACCACTTCACCCGTGGGCTTGTATATGCGCAGGCTCATCAGCGCCGTTCCGTAGCTAAGCGGGTAGTCGAAGCGGAAATATCCCAACTCGTTGGCCACCGTGAAGTCTGCCAGGCTGTTGTTCACGTAGAGCTCCACCTCTGAGTCGGGATCGGTGGTGCCGTCGATGATAAAGGTTTCGAAAGTCCTTCTGGGCATCACGGGGTCGTTGGTGATGCCTGCTCCGATGATGCGGTGGTTTTGCAACCCGGTGGTGCTGATCTGGCCGGCGCGTATTGCGGTGAGGTAGGGGTTGTCGCCAGGCACGAAGCGCCAGTGAAAGTTGCCGGTGCGTGCGCTGTGCCCCGCTTCGCCGTAGCTGCCTGTCAGGCTAACCTGTATGTCGCCCCCAAGAGCTTCCATGCCGCCGATCAGGTTGTAGGCGTGTAAGTGGTTGTCGGGTGTAAGGCTTGATGACAGGTTGTAGTCGAGCATCCCCGCCCCGGCAAACTGCCTGTTGCGCGGATAGAGCAGGGGTTGGTCTTTATGCAGAACACAGGAATTCAGTCCCCTACGCATCTGCTCCCGCCGGTGCCGCTCCTCGGCAGGCAGCGGGTAATCGTTCCGCAGGCTCATCCTGAATACCGTCATGTTGATGTTAAAGTGCAGGCCGAAGACCTGTGCGAAGACTCCGGGCAGCAAAAACCAGTCGAGGTCTTTCAAACGGTAATCATCAGCCGTGAGCTCAAACACCGCCTTCCCCTTGCGTACAAAATGTTCGTGCAGGTTCACTTCCCAGTACGCTTGTGTGGCCGGGTAGCGGCCCCGCAAGGAGAACAGCGCCTCCCCTCTTTCGTAGGGGATCTGCAACAGGCCCAGCAGCTCGGTGAGCGGCAGAAACACCTCACCGGTGCTGCCATTGTAAAGGGCATTTACGTAGTAACCCCCGACGGCGTGGTGCCGGAAACCCAGCATGAACCCATCTTCGGCGGCCGCAAGCGACGAAACAAGCATCATCATAAAAAACAGGAATGTGAGTCGGCGTGTCAAGGGTGCGGATAACTATTGTGTTAAAAAATGGCATTCATTATCTGACTGCTGCAGTGCACACTTCTCATTCGATGGCTACCAGAACGGTTTGGCGCACCGGTTCAGACTGTATAAGCATGTCGGCAGCGATGTCGCGGCGTCGCGTTTCAAAGGTGATTTCCAGGCTGAAATTGCCCGGTTCAAGGCCCTCTTCCGGAAGCGGTATGCTGACCGCACGCACAATTTCGGTGTAGGCGGCCAGGGTGTTGTATGCACTGCCCACCGCAATTCCCGACTGGTCGCGCAAAACGGCATGCATACTGCCTATGAAAGGCGTATTACCAATGGGCGCCACCAGGGCAGATGCACGTAACCGATCCCCTGTCATCTCTGCATCCATCTGTTTTACATCAAGCCCGGTGCTGATGTCGCCTTTTGAATACATCACCGGGATGTTTTGGCGCAGTACATAGTTGATGCTGGCATCGATCTGACCCTCCTCCAGCTTATGCTCAATGTCCTGTGTCTGTCTGTTGGAGGTGATGAACAGGCGTGTCCAGTAAACCCCGTCCGGTTTGTTTTGCATCGGACGGACCATCAGTTGGATGCTCTGCGAGGCATTCGGCCCAAGCAGGATCTGCCGCGGAAACACCCTTATGTAATCATCCAGCGCGTGCCGGGCCTTTTTGTCATCGTCGTGGTAAACCATGATGGTGCTGCCCTTTTCGTCGCTGACCGGATAGCCGAATTCAACAGAGAAGCTTACCTCCATGGGTTCTGATGAACTGTTGTTGAGGTAGATCTGTCCGAGGTTGGTGCGTTCGTCGATAGACAGGAAGGTAGGCGTAACGCTCACCTGGGTAAACAAAAGCGATGGAAACACCACAAGGAGTATCGCCATCAGCATATGGGTATGTATTTGTGTTCTCATTTTTTTTGATGTGCTGGTAAATAAATGAAATGGTGTGAAAATTTGCTGTATCGCAGGAGCGGAGTTTGCCCGCTCCTGCGCACTGCAACAAGATGCCCTGCGACCACCTAAGATGCCGATTGGATGTTAGAAGTTAGATGGTAGATTTTCTTTTTTCTCCCCTCTAATTTCAGAAATCCTGCCCCGGCGCAGTTATCAGTGTCGTATTCTTTGTGTTCTTGGTGCCTTTGTGGTTATTTTTTTCACCACAAAGACACTAAGGTCACAAAGAAAAACCACAAAGAATTTAGGTTTTGGCTAAATGATAGCCAGCTTCGAGCTTTTAATCTACATGGGCGTTTCATCAATTAATTGTAGGATACCGTAAGGGTAACATCTGCATCGTATGTGCCAACAACCTGTTCTGCTTCGGGAGTTACGGTGCCACCCAGGAAAACGCTGAAAGCAGTAGCCCCAAAGAAGTTTTCTGTACTTCCAGTATTTGGAGTATTTATAGCAGATATCGGGTTAAAATCAATACCTCCTGTTGCCTCAGGGTCATTAGTCAAGCTAAGTCTGCCAAATGCTTCCCCATCAAAGTTGATGGGCAGCGTTGCTTCACCCGGTCCGGCCAATGATGGGGGCAAGGTGGTGAATTCCACCTTCACATCCGTACTGGCGCCTTTTGTAATGTCGAAGCGGCCCGATTTTTCATCTCCTGAGGAGGTACCGGCAGTAACCTCATCGCGGGTATTAACGGTTTTTGCTTCACCCACCTGCACGTTTTGGAATTCCAGGTCTTGCGCACCGGTTACATTAATCAGTACCCTGACTTCTGCCCGGGCTTTAATATCATCAGTTGGATTATCCTGCTGTGCAAAGGCATTCATTCCAAACGCTGCGATGATCGCGGCAGCGCATAACATTTTCTTAATATTTTTCATCATTTTGCTTTTTTAATTGATAACTGTAAATTGTAAATTGATAATCGACAATCGTTTAGGGTGCTCGTGGTGTGTTCATCTTCTGGTGATTTTGTGAAACATCGGTTTGTTTTCAAACATTCAGTTGTTTTTCAGTTATAATTGATGTTTACGAGCCTTGTCTCCCCGGGCCTGATTCCGATCCAGGCCCTGAACAGGCGTGTGTTGGCATTGGGCCGGCCGCCCTTGCTCAGTCTGAAGGCGGTACTTTCGTTAAAGAGTACGGCCTGTTCCGGGTCAAACACACCTGTGTTGATGTAATACAGTGGGTGCTCGCCTCCGGCGTCTATCAGCAGCTCCATGTTCTCTACGCTGCTGATCTCCAACCAGAGCAGCGCATCAGGCAGCAGGGTACCATCGCCGGGTGTTGTGTGCCTTTCTGCCATGTCAGAAAGCCCGGCCCACGGGGCTTCCGGCGATATCATCCGCATTTCAATGCGGGCATGCAGTTCAATGTCAATATCCACAAACTGGGCCCGGAGCGGTCCGGACAGGTTCGCTAACACCATTACGAGCAGAGAGAAGCAAAGCTTTTTATGTAGTATGGCACATTCAGTGTTCATGGCTTGTAAAATCAATGGTCACTTCAATAGTGGTTTCATAGGTGCCCGCCACCACATTGTTTCCGGCATTCGTCGAACCCAGCCTTCCGTAAAAAAACAGGAAGGCCCGTTGTTTGGAGACTTTATAGTTACCATATTTCGCTGATGGTGGCGGAGGCAGAAGGCGGGAGGCACGGCTGCTTACCGGAAAAGTAATTTGGCCAAGACCTGTGGGTATTTCCACTGCATCTGTTAATGCCTTGATATACGTTTCGGTAACTGGGTAGCCAGGATTTGCATAGGCAAATTCCAGTGTGAAGGGGATCCACTGGTCTAATTCGGTGCCGTTGAGCAGCAGCCTGTCATTGTTGGCCGGCTCAATATACACTGTAAGCTCGTAGTGGGCCGGTGCGTCGATGGCCAGGACCGCCATCCTGTGGGTGTCACCAATGGCAATGGTACTTACCATGTCGCTGTCGAGCACCAGGCCGTCGAACGCAATGTCGATGCTGCCCTGCTTTGTAAGGGTAATGGCATCAGGTGCCTGTATACGGAATCTGATGTTTTGCGCAAGGCTTGCCGTTGCCG
>SKTA01000252.1 GCA_007122745.1 Bacteroidales bacterium | reverse complement strand
TTGCTACAATACCAAAACCGCTACGCGGTATTTTACAGGCTTCACCCCAACAAAAACCTCTGTGTGGAACTATCTGGCCCCGGCTGGACTGGGTTTGCAATCCAAACCTCTGAGACGCGCCTCGGGCTGAGACGCGCCTCGGGCGCGTCTCTACAGTGGTCTTTGCTGGGTGTTTTTACCGCGCCGGGGGCGCGGTATTACTCTTTTTGCAGCGTTCCCATTTAAAAAATTTGTAATGTTGCCATTGCTTTGGGTTGTGGCGATCTGGTTCCAACGGTTTTTAATGATCAAATGGACACCGGTTTCATAATCATGAATAAGGATTCGATGTATAAACGCGCCCTGCGGCGCGTTTGTGTTATAGGACGAATTGCGGTCCGTAAAGACGCGCCCCCGGCGCGTCTCAGCCGTGGCTTTGAGCCTTTGCTTTGTGGAATTGCGTCTCAAACAAAAGAAACACACACAAACGCAAAGAAACAGACCTGCCCAACTGACTCTTCAAAAAAACAAAGAACAACAAACAACGAACACACATGTCATTCCTGTATTGAGGCAACCGAACTTTCGCGGGGGCTGGGAACTCAGGATGACAGGAATGTTTTCTTAATCTCAATCTCAACCTTAACCTTAATCTTAATTGCCAAAGAAAAAGTACATCCAAAAAAGGGGGCAAAAATAATAGCCAAAGGCAATTGGTTATATTATTCGACCCCTAACGGGGCCGTAAAAATTGGAGACATTGGCGCTGAGCTATCAATGTATGACCCCGATGGGGCCATACGAGATATGCGCCCAATCTGAATCATTTACGGGTGCCGCAACGCACAAAACAGGAGGTAATACCATCTGAGGATTGAAAAAAGGGAAGGCTGATTGCCTTCCCTTTTTCTATTGGGGGATTTGTATTTTCCTGTATTGATCTCCCTTAGACAGATTTAAATCTTTAAGCCTGTGCTGCCGGACCTCCGAGGTTCATCGGCAGGCCGGGCCCTTCAATCTCCTTTATCGGACCATGAATCGATTCAAACTTTGCGATATTGTCTTTGAGCGCCTTCATAAGCCTTTTGGCATGTTGCGGCGTTAAAATCACACGCGATTTCACCTTTGCTTTGGGCACGCCTGGCATGAGGCGTATAAAATCCACAACAAACTCCGTATTTGAATGGGTAATAATGGCGAGGTTGGAATAAGTTCCGGATGCCACATCTTCGCCCAATTCGATATTGATCTTTTTTTCTGGTTTCTGTTGGTCAGCCATTGTCTTTCTTTTTTCAATTTATAAAATAATTTTTCGTTCAGACTAAGCTTCCTCTTCCTGTTTTGAAACTTCATCTTTTTGTTTTGAGGCCATGAGCAGCTCGTACTCTTCCAGTGACCCGACAATGATATTGTCATAATCACGGAGGCCGGTTCCTGCCGGGATCAGGTGTCCGACAATCACATTTTCCTTGAGGCCTTTCAGCATGTCGGTTTTGGCATTTATAGCCGCATCTGTCAACACCTTGGTGGTTTCCTGGAAAGAGGCTGCAGAAATGAAACTCTGGGTCTGCAGCGAAGCTTTCGTGATACCCTGCAATTGCTGTCTGGCAGTTGCACCGTTTGCATCACGCGCTACGACAAGTTTCTTATCTTTCCGTTTGAGTAATGAATTTTCATCACGAAGCTTCCTGGCGCTGATCATCTGTCCCGGCTTCAGGTTTGAATCGCCGGGATCTTCAACAACTTTATTACCAAAAAGGCTGTCATTTTCTTCCATAAACTCGATCTTATTCACGATCTCGTTTTCGAGGAAGCGTGTATCGCCCGGGTCTTCGATGGTTACTTTGCGCATCATCTGACGTACAATGATCTCAAAATGCTTGTCGTTGATCTTCACGCCCTGCATTCGGTAAACCTCCTGAACTTCATTCACAATATATTCCTGAACAGCAGTAGGTCCTTTGATAGCGAGTATGTCTGCGGGAGTAATCGGCCCGTCTGACAAGGGAGTTCCGGCTTTCACAAAGTCGTTTTCCTGGGCAAGGATCTGTTTGGTAAGCGGCACCAGATAACGTTTCTCATCACCGGTTTTTGATGTGATGATCACCTCTCTGTTACCACGCTTGATCTTCTTGCCAAATGAAACAACACCATCAATTTCTGACACAACAGCAGGGTCAGATGGATTGCGCGCTTCAAACAGTTCCGTAATACGTGGCAAACCACCGGTGATGTCACCAGATTTACCAACTGCCCGGGGTATTTTGGCAATGATCGTACCCGGCTTCAGTTCTTTGCCGTCATTGATCACAACGTGCGCACCAACCGGCATGTCGTAAATCCTTAATACTTCACCATCCTTATTTACGATGCTGATGCTCGGGTTTCTTGTTTTGTCTTTGGAATCGATGATCACCTTCTCATAGTATCCGGTTTGTTCATCCGAATCGGTTCGATAGGTAGTACCTTCTATCATGTTGTTATAAACAACCTTACCCATCGTATCAGTCAAAATAACTGCATTATAAGGATCCCACTCACAAATTAAATCACCCCCGGATACTTCATTACCATTTTTATAATAAAGATGGGCACCATAAGGGATATTCTGACTTGTAAGCACCATCTGGGTGTTCTTGTCAATAATCCGCATTTCGGCAGAACGACCTATGACAATCTGATATTCTCTTCCATCTTCAGTAACAAAGGGAACAGACCTCAATTCGTCGATCTCAAGTACACCGGAGTATTTGGCGTTGACTTTTGATGCAGTTGCAATATTTGAAGCGGTACCACCCACGTGGAATGTACGCAGCGTAAGCTGAGTACCCGGTTCACCAATCGATTGGGCGGCCACTACCCCAACAGCTTCCCCTTTTTGTACCATACGTCCGGTTGCGAGGTTGCGTCCGTAACACTTGGCACAAACACCGACTTTTGACTCACAGGTCAACACAGAGCGGATCTCAACCGCCTCTATGGGTGAATCCTCAATAATTTTTGCAATCTCCTCTTTTATTTCTTCACCGGCTTTCACGATCAAATCACCAGAAGTTGGATGATATATATCATGCAGGGTGTTTCGTCCAAGGATACGGTCATGAAGTGTTTCGACCGTTTCTTCATTATTTTTCAGTGCTGTTGCAGTCAAACCGCGAAGCGTCCCACAGTCCTGTTCCGTAACGATCACATCCTGCGCTACATCCACAAGGCGACGTGTCAGATAACCGGCATCAGCTGTTTTTAGTGCTGTATCGGCCAAACCCTTACGGGCACCGTGCGTTGAGATGAAATACTCCAGTACTGAAAGTCCCTCTTTGAAGTTAGAGAGGATCGGGTTTTCAATGATCTCTCCACCCTTAGCGCCAGACTTTTGCGGCTTGGCCATAAGTCCACGCATACCGGAGAGCTGACGAATTTGTTCTTTTGATCCACGGGCACCGGAATCCAGCATCATATAAACAGGATTGAATCCCTGATTGTCGGCAGTGGTTTTATCGATCAGCACTTTAGTCAGTTTGGCATTGGTGTGGGTCCAGATATCGATGATCTGGTTATAGCGCTCGGTATTGGTAATGAACCCCATGCTATAGTTCCCCCTGACCTCTTCAACCTGGTCGTCTGCCTGGTTGATCAGGATCTGCTTTTCCTCAGGTACAATGATGTCTCCCAGGTTAAAGGACAAGCCACCCCTGAAAGCCATATTAAAACCAAGGTCCTTAATGTCATCAAGGAACTGTGAAGTACGTGATATACCAGTTTCCTTCATGATCCCGCCAATCACATCCCTAAGTGTTTTCTTGGTCAATAGGAGATTCACAAAGCCGTAGTTCTCTGGTATTACCCGGTTAAACAATACACGTCCGACAGTGGTTTCCACCATTTTATGAACCAATTTGCCCTTCTCCTTAACAGGAACACGTACCTGTATGATGGTATGCAGGTCAGCGGCACCTTCATTGTGAGCAATGATAACCTCTTCCGCACCGTAAAACTTAAGACCTTCTCCTTTTACAGGATGCTCTTTGGTGCTTTTTCTCGCTTTGGTCATGTAATACAGACCCAGAACCATGTCCTGTGATGGTACAGCAATAGGTGCACCGTTAGCCGGATTCAGGATATTGTGTGAGGCGAGCATCAGCAGCTGTGCTTCAAGGATCGCAGCATTACCAAGTGGCAGGTGAACTGCCATTTGGTCGCCGTCAAAGTCGGCGTTAAATGCCGTACATACCAGGGGATGCAGCTGAATGGCTTTCCCCTCTATAAGCTTCGGCTGGAAAGACTGAATACCAAGTCGATGAAGTGTGGGAGCCCTGTTGAGCAGTACTGGATGTCCTTTCAGCACATTTTCAAGAATATCCCAAACAACCGGGTCTTTGCGGTCTACAATTTTTTTCGCCGATTTAACGGTTTTTACAATACCCCGTTCAAGCATTTTTCTGATAATGAAAGGCTTGAACAACTCAGAGGCCATCTCCTTTGGGATACCGCACTCATGCAGCTGAAGCTCCGGTCCCACAACAATAACCGAACGTGCGGAATAGTCAACACGTTTTCCGAGCAGGTTCTGGCGAAAACGTCCCTGTTTTCCCTTAAGACTGTCGGAAAGTGATTTTAAAGGCCTGTTTGATTCTGTCTTCACGGCATTGGTTTTCCTTGAATTATCAAACAATGAGTCAACGGCTTCCTGAAGCATGCGCTTTTCGTTACGCAAAATGACGTCCGGTGCTTTGATCTCTATCAGGCGCTTCAGACGGTTATTCCTGATGATCACCCTACGATACAAATCATTCAGGTCACTTGTTGCAAACCTTCCGCCATCCAGCGGAACAAGGGGACGCAGTTCAGGTGGAATCACGGGAACAACATCAACTATCATCCAATCAGGTCGGTTTTCGATGGTGTTCTGCGCTTCCCGGAAAGCTTCAACAACCTGCAGGCGCTTCAGGGCGTCCGCTTTACGTTGCTGTGAAGTTTCTGTATTGGCTTTATGCCTCAAATCATAAGAAAGCTGATCCAGGTCGAGTTTGATGAGAAGCTCCTTTAGTGCTTCAGCACCCATACGGGCAATGAATTTATTGGGATCATCATCCTCAAGCATCTGGTTCTCAATCGGAATAGACTCCAGAGCAGCAAAATACTCCTCCTCTGTCAGAAAATCCATAAAATTAAGCTCATCAGACTTAACACCGGGATTGATCACAACGTAACGCTCATAATAGATGATCTGATCCAGTTTCTTTGATGGCAATCCAAGCAGATAACCAATCTTGTTGGGCAATGTCCGGAAAAACCAGATATGAGCTACGGGTACTACCAGCTTGATATGCCCCATACGTTCCCTTCTTACTTTCTTTTCTGTCACCTCTACACCACAACGGTCACAAACAATCCCTTTATAGCGGATCCTTTTGTATTTACCACAATGACATTCCCAATCCTTTACCGGACCAAAGATCCGCTCGCAAAACAAACCATCCCGCTCGGGCTTATATGTGCGATAGTTTATCGTTTCTGGCTTCAACACTTCCCCATGAGACCTTTCCAAAACCGATTCGGGTGATGCAAGGCCAATGGTTATGCTGGAGAAGTTGCTTTTGACGTTTGATTCTTTTCTAAAAGCCATATAATTATTTTCTTATGAACAAATGTATACTGTTGATCTTATACAAGAAACACTGCATCTGATGCATTGCTTAGTCAAACTTAATGTTCAGTCCAAGTCCGCGCAACTCGTGTACCAGAACGTTGAATGACTCTGGAACGCCAGGTATTGGCATATTCTCACCTTTAACGAGTGATTCATAGGTTTTGGCACGTCCAATCACGTCATCCGACTTAACAGTAAGAATCTCCTGAAGGACATTGGCAGCACCGAATGCTTCAAGAGCCCACACCTCCATTTCTCCAAAACGCTGACCACCAAACTGTGCCTTACCACCCAGTGGTTGCTGTGTAATAAGCGAGTAGGGTCCTATGGAGCGGGCATGCATTTTGTCATCAACCATATGTCCAAGTTTTAGCATGTAAATCACACCCACTGTGGCCGGTTGGTCAAAACGTTCTCCTGTTCCACCATCGTATAGATACACTTTTCCGTTTTCGGGCAAATTCGCTTCTTTGAGGTAGTCATTGATTTGACCGACATGGGCACCATCAAAGATCGGACTGGCAAATGTCTTTCCAAGCTTTTGTCCGGCCCAGCCAAGAACGGTCTCATAGATCTGTCCAAGGTTCATACGGGAGGGAACACCAAGCGGATTCAAGACAATATCGACCGGTGTGCCATCTTCAAGGAAAGGCATATCTTCCTGTCTTACGATACGGGCAACAATACCCTTATTACCGTGGCGACCGGCCATCTTATCCCCAACTTTCAGCTTACGTTTCTTTGCCAGGTATACTTTCGCAAGTTGTACAATACCTGCAGGCAATTCATCACCTACAGTGGCAGTGAACTTTCTTCTGTTATAAGTTCCCAGCAAGTCCTTATACTGGATGGAATAATTGTGCAGCAGATCTTTGATAAGCTGATTCTTGCTCTTGTCTGTGGTCCAGTTATTGGGATTGATAGTAAGGTAATCCAAACTGTTCAGTGCCTTTTGGGTAAATTTCGTACCCTTTGGTACAACAACCTCTTTAAGGCTGTTATTTACCCCTTGTGAAGTTTTTCCAGAAACCAGGACGATCAGTTTATCAACAAGCTTTGACCGCAGTTCTTCCGCTTTTTTCCTGAACTCTGCATCCAGCTTTTCAATGAAGGCCTTTTCCTTGGTTTTGGCTTTTCTGTCCTTTATAATGCGAGAGAACAACTTTTTGTTGATAATCACACCTTTGGTTGCTGGTGGTGCTTTCAGAGAAGCATCTTTCACATCGCCGGCCTTGTCGCCGAATATGGCACGCAGCAGCTTCTCTTCAGGAGTAGGATCGGTTTCCCCTTTGGGCGTGATCTTACCGATGAGGATATCCCCTTCGTTCACTTCGGCACCAATCCGGATCAATCCATGCTCGTCGAGATCTTTAATTGCTTCGGCACTTACGTTCGGAATGTCGCTGGTGAGTTCCTCGGCACCCCTTTTTGTATCGCGCACATCCAGAGAAAACTCTTCAATATGGATTGAGGTGAAGATATCGTCGCGAACGATCTTTTCAGAAACCACAATAGCGTCCTCAAAGTTGTACCCTTTCCAGGGCATAAAAGCCACTTTAAGATTTCTTCCGAGTGCAAGCTCCCCGTTTTTGGTGGCATAACCTTCACAAAGAAGCTGCCCTTTTTTGACTTTTTGCCCTTTGCTTACAATGGGCTTAAGATTGAGGCAGGTGTTTTGGTTCGTTTTACTGAACTTGGTCAGCTTGTAAGTGCGCACATCATCCTCAAAACTTACCAGTTTTTCTTCTTCACTGCGTGCATAGCGGATCACAATCTTATCGGCATCCACATATTCAACCGCACCGTTGCCTTCAGCGTGAAGCAAAACGCGTGAATCGTTTGCCACCCTTTTTTCAAGCCCTGTACCAACAATTGGCGTTTCGGGATTGATCAGTGGAACAGCCTGACGCATCATATTACTACCCATCAATGCCCTGTTGGCATCATCATGCTCAAGGAATGGGATGAGTGAGGCAGCAATGGAGGCAATCTGGTTTGGAGCCACATCCATCAGCTGAATCCTTTCCGGTTCAACAATTGGATAGTCTGCCTGATACCTTACCTTCAATCGTTCTTCACTGAATAAACCGTCTTTCTCGAGAGGGACATTGGCCTGGCTTATGATCTCAGTTTCCTCCTCCTCAGCAGAAAGGTAAACGGGTGATTTATCAAAGCGCACCTGTCCTTTATCCACTTTAAAGTAGGGTGTTTCAATAAAGCCAAGGTCATTTACTTTGGCATAAACACACAGGGAGGAGATCAGACCGATGTTTGGCCCTTCGGGTGTTTCTATAGTACAAAGCCTTCCATAGTGGGTAAAGTGAACGTCACGAACCTCAAATCCGGCACGTTCACGGCTAAGACCTCCTGGTCCCAGTGCTGACATCCTCCGCTTATGGGTAAGTTCAGCGAGGGGGTTGGTCTGGTCCATAAACTGGGACAACTGGTTGGTCCCAAAGAATGAGTTAATCACTGATGACAGTGTTTTCGCATTGATGAGGTCTGTAGGTGCAAAAACCTCATTGTCGCGCACATTCATCCGTTCACGGATGGTTCGTGCCATACGTGCTAACCCCACACCAAACTGTGTATAAAGCTGTTCACCAACTGTACGGACACGGCGATTACTCAGGTGGTCAATATCATCCACATCCGCCTTGGCATTCACAAGCTCAATAAGATGCTTCACGATGCGAATGATATCCTCGCGTGTAAGCACCTTAACATCCATAGGTGTATCCAGGTTAAGCTTTCGGTTTATCCGGTAACGTCCCACATCACCGAGGTCATAACGCTTGTCGGAGAAGAAAAGCTTCTCAATCATGCTTCGTGCCGTTTCGTCATCGGGCGGATCGGCATTTCTAAGGAGGCGATAGATGAACTCTACCGCCTCTTTTTCAGAGTTGGTGGTGTCTTTCTGCAAGGTATTATACACCAGCACAAAGTCGTTCACATTTACACCTTCCTTGTGAAGAATGATATTTTTCACACCGGCATCGAGGATCTGATCCACGTGTTCATTCTCCAGAACTGTTTCACGATCGATAATCACTTCGGTACGTTCGATTGAAACAACTTCACCGGTATCCTCATCTACAAAGTCCTCCACCCAGGAGCGGAGAACCCTTGCGGCCAGTTTTCTTCCGACATATTTCTTCAAACCGGTTTTGGTCACCTTCACTTCATCGGCAAGCCCGAAGATCTCAAGGATATCCTTGTCTGTTTCAAAACCGATCGCGCGCAGCAATGTGGTAACGGGCAACTTTTTCTTACGATCGATATAGGCATACATGACGCTATTGATGTCAGTAGCGAATTCGATCCAGGATCCTTTGAAGGGGATGATCCTTGCACTGTAAAGTTGGGTTCCGTTGGCGTGCACGCTGGTTCCGAAGAAAACACCCGGTGACCTGTGGAGCTGGGATACAACAACGCGTTCTGCTCCGTTAATCAGGAATGTACCCCGGGGTGTCATATAGGGAATCATTCCAAGATACACATCCTGGATGATCGTTTCGAAGTCTTCGTGCTCGGGGTCTGTACAATACAGCTTAAGTTTTGCTTTGAGTGGTACGCTATAGGTCAATCCCCTTTCAATACATTCCTGAATGGAGTATTTAGGAGGATCGATAAAATAGTCAAGGAACTCAAGCACGAAATTGTTTCTGGCATCAGAGATTGGAAAATTTTCACTGAACACCTTAAACAAGCCTTCGTTTTTCCTATTTTCCGGTGTGGTCTCTAGCTGGAAAAAGTCCTGGAAGGACTTCAATTGAATTTCAAGAAAATCTGGATAATCGAAATGCTTCTTTACGGTTCCGAAGTTTATCCTTTCTGCGGTGTTTTGTTTTGCTACCAAGGTTCGAAGGTTTGAAGTTACTAAAAGCGAAATAATGAAAAAACAAATAACCGGCAATAAAGACCAGACTTTCACATCGAATG
>SKTA01000012.1 GCA_007122745.1 Bacteroidales bacterium | reverse complement strand
ATTGGTTCATTGGTTCATTGGTTGATTGGTTTATTGGTTCACCGTCAATTCAACCATTCATCCAATCAGCCAACCAAAGATAGCACATTTTCGTGACCCCTGGCCTATGGAAGGGGGCAAAGAATATAATCTGTATCTTTGTCGAAAATTTCCAACATGGGTAGGATCATGGCCATAGATTATGGCAGAAAACGTGCCGGCATCGCTGTCACCGACGAGCTTCAGATGATTGCAGGTGGGTTGTGCACTGTCCATGTAAAGGATATCATTCAATTTCTCAAAGATTATATTGCGAAAGAGCAGGTGGATTGTTTTGTTGTTGGTGAACCATTGGACATGCAGATGCGTGCCTCAGAGGCCAGTCGATACATCGAGCCGTTTGTTAAGCATTTGCGTAAACAATTTCCAGATATATGTGTTACGAGAATGGATGAGCGTTACACTTCCAAAATGGCCATGCAAACAATGATTGATGCAGGACTCAGAAAAAAAGCCAGACAAAATAAGTCGCTTGTTGACACCATCAGTGCAACCATCATCCTGCAATCATATCTTGAAAAAACAGCAAATTCAAAATAACAATGAGTGTTTTACCTATACTTGCTTACGGAGATCCGGTCCTGAAAGCCAAAGCATTGCCCATTGAAAAAGATTACCCTGACCTTGATCTGCTGATCAGTAACATGTGGGAAACGATGTACAAAGCCAGCGGCGTGGGTCTGGCAGCTCCCCAGGTCGGAAAAAGCATCAGGCTTTTTATTATTGATGCAAGTCCCTTCGGAGATGAAGAAGCCGAACTGGCCGATTTTAAGCAAGTATTCATTAATGCGGAGATCATTAAATCATCCGGCAAGGAATATCCTTTCAATGAGGGTTGCCTTAGTTTTCCGGAACTGAGGGAGGATATAAGACGTCCCCCTGTTATTAAAATGCGTTACCAGGATGAGAGTTTCAGCACTCATGAAGAAACTTTTTCCGGACTTAAAGCCCGCATCATACAGCACGAATATGATCATATTGATGGTGTTTTAATGATTGACCGGATCACGCCGCTAAAAAAAACATTGCTAAAAAGAAAGCTCCAGAATATTTCAAAGGGAAATGTTTCTGTTGATTACCTGATGCGGTTTCCGTTAAGAAAGAGATGAAATACCTAACTCACCGGTTATCCAATGGCATACGCCTAATACACAGGCCTGAATCAGCCCATGTGGCACATTGCGGCATCATGGTTGATGCAGGTTCTCGTGACGAAAACCCTGAAGAACACGGGATCGCACATTTCATTGAACACGTAATCTTTAAGGGAACAACCCGACGTAAAGCGTTTCACATATTGAGCCACATGGAAAATGTGGGTGGCGAAATCAACGCTTTTACCGGGAAAGAGGACACCTGTATCTATGCTTCTTTCCTCTACCCTTATTATGAACGCTGGTTTGATGTAGCCTCCGATATTCTGTTCCATTCTGTTTTCCCTGAAAAGGAGTTAAATAAGGAAAAAGAGATCATCATGGATGAGATCAATACTTATCTGGATAGCCCGTCCGAACAGATCTTCGATGACTTTGATCAAATCATCTTTAACAGTCACCCACTGGGAAGAGGCATTCTGGGTACGCCCGAAAGGATAAAAACATTCAACCGGGAGATGGTACAAAACTTCATGAAGCGAAATTATACCACCGAACAGATGGTGATCTGCTCTGTGGGAAGGATCGCTTTTGATCAACTTATCCATCTGGCAGAAAAGTTTTTTGGGAGCCAGCCCCAATCAAACAGGCCGCATAACAGACAAGGCTTCCAAACATATAATCCCGAATCCAAACAGGTTGTTCGTACCAACCATCAAACACATTGCATACTTGGCAATCAGGCCGACGGCCTTTTCAGTTCGCGTAAAACCGCCTTATCATTGTTGATTAACATTCTCGGCGGACCCGGATTGAATTCACGATTAAACATGTCTGTCAGGGAAAAGCACGGTTTTTGCTACAACATTGAAAGCAATTTCCAGCCTTATTTCGATTCCGGAATGGTCAACATTTATTTCGGAACAGATCCCGAATACACAAACAAGACCATCTCACTGATCCATAAAGAGCTCTCAATTTTGAGAAATAAAAAGCTTGGAAGTTTGCAGATCAAGCGATCAAAAAACCAGCTGATCGGACAGCTTGCCATCGCCTTTGAGTCGAATCTTCATGATATTTTGTTTAACGGAAAAAATTTTTTGTTGTTTAATAAAACGGACACCCTGGAAGACATAGAAAAGCGAATAGAAGCGGTCACGGCTGAGGACCTGATTGATATCGCCAATGATGTTTTTGACAAGAATTCAATGAGCATGTTAACTTACAAACCCGTTTAATTATGGATTTTCTTCCGAAAGACATTGAAAGCTATGCAGCGGCCATGTCGTCGCCCGAACAGGATTTGCTGAAGCGTTTAAACCGTGAAACACATGCCAGGATATTAAAGCCAAGGATGTTATCGGGTCATTTGCAAGGGCTTTTGCTTTCATTTATCAGCAGGATGGTTCGTCCGCTTCACATTCTGGAGATTGGCACTTATACAGGCTATTCTGCCTTATGTCTGGCGGAAGGGCTCCGCGAAGGGGGCAAGCTTCACACCATTGACCACAATGAAGAGCTGGAGGACTTTACTTCAAAATACATACAGAAAGCAGGTTACGGTGATCGGATCATTCAGCATATCGGCGAGGCCATCGATGTAATACCCGAGTTAGACATGGAGTTTGATCTTGTTTTTATTGATGCTGATAAAGAAAACTACATCAACTATTTCAACATGGTATTGCCCAAAATGGTCAAGGGAGGTGTTTTACTGGCCGACAATGCATTATGGAGTGGTAAGGTTTTGTCGGAGACTGAAGAGATGGATTCAGAAACATCTGGCATTGCTACCTTCAATAGGCATGTAAGGAATCATCCCGGGGTACGGAACCTATTGCTGCCTTTTCGTGATGGCATCATGATGATGGAAAAGATCTGAGGAATCAGAATGGGTGCAGGCCTATTTCCAGGCCGATACTATATTTGGGGAGTTCAGGGAATCCGGAAGAATCCTTAAAATGGTCTGACATCTGATAGCTGGCTTTGATCACCAGGTTATTTAAACCAAGCCGTGCATTCAGTCCGTAGGCAAAACCAGCAGGATAATTCATTCCGGTTACCCGAACCCTGGTTCTCAATCCGCCCTCTTCAAGAAAGTAAACGTGTCTTGTATGAAACACCCAGGATGCATAAGCACCCACATCAAGAAAACGTCCAATGTAGTTTCCCCGCTGTCCAAAATTCACCCGCTTAAACAAACCCAGTCCGGCATCCAAAAAAACAAGTTTCTCACTGTCTTTAATGATATTATCAGGTACCTCTTTGTTTTCGGTCTGTTTGATATGAAACGCATGTCGGCGTGCAATGATCTCGCTACCGATTGAAAAAGTGTCGTTAAAACGCCTTTTGTATCTGTAACCATATTCTATCGAACGGGAGCGGCCGTAATGGATATCTGCACCGCTGTTTTCAGATGGTCCGATAATAAAATGGAGTCCCAGGAACCCATGACTGTAATGTTTTCGGTTCATACCGTACTCGGTATCATGGTTCTTCGGTGGCTCTTTGGCGATCATCACACGCTGAGCGCTAAGTGATGCAACAGAAAAAAGGAGCGAAACCAGGAATAAATATTTAAATTTTAGCATACAATCGTCTTTTAATGAACCCTGAACTCAGCTGTATATCCTCTGAAATGTACCTTGAGTATCTGTCCGGGCAAAAACGCATCCAGCCCCAGGCTGATTTTCCGGGTTTCCTCCGGTTTGATCACATAATATCGTATAATGCGACCATCCATGTTTTGCTTCTGGTAGTAAAGGTATTCATTTTCTGTTGCTGCATTTTGTTTTATTTCATTGCCGGCGATTATTTTTCTTGTTATGATATGGATGGAATCATTCTCGCTGACAATATCAAATGTGGGCATCGTAAACCGATAATGGTCCTGAAAAAAACGGGATGCCTGCGGGGTGCCATAGCCGTGGGCATAATCGTAATATGGATATAATGAGGCACTTTGTTCGATATTGCTGAATAGTTCCATATTTGTCCACTCAGGATACATTTGCCAGAGGCAAGCAGCAAATCCGGTTACAAGGGGGCTCGCAAATGAGGTCCCCATGGGTTGAGCCAGCCTTCGCCGACCGGCGGCAACTACGGTTCCCAATGCGCTTACATTCGGTTTCATTCGGCCATCTGCCGTTGGGCCAACGGAGCTATAGGGAGCCCTAACCATTTCAGGATACTGCAATGCACCGACAGTCAGCACACTATCAGCATCGGCGGGTGTTACGACGATGCGCCAATGATTGTCGTTTCCCTGGTTGCCTGCTGCATTAACAACAAGAATCCCTTTCCCGGCGGCTATGGTTGCCGCCCGGGCTACCAGTGAAGTCCTTCCATCCATCTCCTCGGGAAAATAGCGATGAAAAACATATCCCAGAGAAGAATTGATGATGTCTGCCCCGTGTTGATCGGCCCATTCAACCGCAGCAAGCCAGTATTTTTCTTCGGCCAGGGGTTCCCTGCGAATTTCGGTACGGGCAAGCAGAAATTCGGCATCGGTCGCAAGACCCAGAGGTTGATCATCCAGCACACCGGCGATCGTTGACAATACCATTGTGCCGTGCGCACTTGCTGTGTACACATTTTTTCGTTCCCTGTGAAAGTCCCAGGTAGCGATTATCCGGTTATTCTTTCGGACGTGACTGAATGCAGGATGCGCATCCACACCCCTGAAACCGGCATCAAACACAGCAATTCGAACACCTTTGCCTGTAATGTCGTTGGAATAAAAAAGTTCACCTTTCAGGTGGCTTAGCTGATTCTGCAGCAAACCGGCATCAACACGATCAAGCATTGAAGCTTCATCGGCAACATATTCTACAGAAGCGGTTACCAGGCGCAAAGAAGCCGGTTCAACAGAGGCCACAAAGGGTAGCGCCTTCAGGTCTGCCAAATCACTCTCAGAAGCGTAAACGTGCACCGCATTAAACCACCGGCTTACAACATCCACGCTTGGGGTTATCGATTTTACACTTGCTATGTATTTTTGGTTTACTGGAAAATCAATTTTGTCGTACAAACATAGTCCGTTTCGTATCCTTCGATCAATCGCTTTCTCATCAAAAAAATCGAACGGATCAAATTGGACACCTTCTTTGTCTGTAAAAAAAACCCAGTATCCCTGTGAAAAGTACTCTTGATTGTTTGATAATGCATGGGTTGCCGAAAAAAGTGTCAGCGTTGTAAAAACCAAATGCATTACCAGAGCCATCCTGAACATCCTGAGAATAATTAATTGGGAGCATTATTGTTTTCGGGGGGGCGGTGAAACAGATCTTCCAGGCTTGTGCTAATTGAAATATGATTGGGTGCACCGGCCAGGTGATAGTTAGATCTGCCATACTGAAGTTGGAATCGTGAAATTCTGATTCCAAAGCCCCATGAAAAACCAACGGTTGAGAGCCTGCTTTCCACTTTCATCTCCTGCCGGCGCCGGTAATTATAACCTGCACGGAAACTAAAACTTTCCAAAGGCATGAATTCGACCCCAAAGGTGACGTGACGCATCAGGTCATCAGCAAAATTAGAAGCCTTATCCTGGAGGCTCCTTTCATTATCATCATTATTAAAGTAATCATTTATCAGCAAGGGGGTATCATAAGACAAGCCGAAGTTATGCAGGTTGTTTGCTACCAGCGAAAACTGGAAGGGTGCGTTGATAAGTTTTTTGGAAATACCGAAGGCAAGGTCAAAAGGGAGTGATTCCCTTACTCCGTCGTGATATGGAGTGATCTGCCTGCCAATGTTTCTCGCTGATAAAGCCATAATGATCTGGTGTTCCGGTATCGCATAAGCCATGGAAACATCAACAGCAACACCAAACGACGATTCAGGATATAAAGAGGAATAAATCATTTTCAGGTTGCTACCCAGCATCAGTTGATCGCCGAGCAGGCGTCCCCATCCTATTTGAAAACTATAGTCGCCGGCTGTAAACTCACCAAGAATCTGGCCGACCTCATCTGCTTCAATAAAACGGCCATAATCCACGTATTGCAATGCCATGCTAAATTGCCCGAGACGATCAAAATATTGGGAAAAAGCAACAGTCCCATAATTGATGTCATCAAAATAGTCAACAAAATTCAAACTCAAATGGTGGTTCACATCCTGTGCCAGGAGTGATGGATGCGTTAACGCCATGCCCAGGTCGGGGCCCATAGTGGGGAATGCATTACCGCCCAATGCGGTAATACGCGCCGTAGCCGGCAGGTTCAGAAACTCATAAACACGGCCGCTTTGCTGCTGTCCGTGAACTCCGGAAACAAAAACCACCCAAAAAAGTATCGAAACAAGAAGTGTTTTTCTTAACAAAATAATCTTAAAAAATGGCTTGGTATTGTATCAGCATTACTCTAGCCGGTTATTAATAAAATTACATATTATGAAACGCGTCAAATATCTCTCTTATTTTATCCAAAACCCATATTGTCATATCGATTCCAAAATTGACGCTGATATGCTTTGATGAATCCTCTCAACTTGTGGAATGAGTGGTTCTTCTCCATTATTGTTGATCACAAAGTCAGCGATTTGCACTTTTTCTGCTTCAGGGAGCTGGTGCTGCATCCTTTTTCGAACATCTTCAGCTGCCACGCCATCTCTTTCACATACCCTCCGAATGCGCAATTGTTCAGGGGCTGTTACCAGGATGTTTTTATATAATTGTTTTGCCCGTTCTGTTTCAAACAATATGGCCGCTTCCATGATTACATATGGGAGGGCAGCGTAATTTTCTGTCCAGCGTTCAAAATCCATTCCAACAAGTGGATGGATGATTTCGTTTAGTTTTTGTAACAACCTGACATCGGCAAAAACCTTTTTTGCCAAAGCTTTTCGATCCGGCAATCCGTCTGCCGCAATGCAATCATTTCCGAAGATTGTTTTGACCTTTGAGGCCACCTCCGGTGTGTTGAGTAACCTTTTCGCGTGATCATCCGCATAATAAACTGGGACGCCAATGGTTTCGAACAACCGGCCCACAGTTGTTTTTCCGCTGCCAATGTTACCTGTTAACCCGATCTGTTTTGCTACCATGTCATTCAAGAATTATGTATTCTACAAGAGATGGCTTCACGGCAATGATATCGACAAATGGGGGATACTTCTCAACAGCAACTTCGAGCCTGCCATCCGTGGTTTGCTGCACCTGCGGGCAAACAACCGTTGCCTCAAACATTTGCGGAACAACCGTGGCATAATCGCGCAAAGCTACCAGATAGCTAACCATTACCGTATTCGGAAAAAGACGCACTTCAGATAATCTATACTCTATGGGGCAATTGATAACCAGGGGAAGTTCCATGGAAGATTCCGTAAATTCGGTTACCGGCACTTCCACCAAAACCTCCCTCCTGCCAAGCTCAACAGATCTGATAGCAACCGGCTTCTTAAGCGAAACAGTGATTTGCGTTGTTTCCCTTAAGAGAGGGCTCTCCCAGCTTTCCGTTGACACATACTGCAACGTATCCATGATGGTTTGCGGACCTGTGATCCAGACACTGTCGGGTTCGATAAGAATTGGGCCATAGGAACGAAACCTTTGTGCATAGCGGATATCCGCATTCAAACGGACCGGTAATTTTTTTCTTTTTGCCGGCACCAATTCCAGAAAAATGGTATCTGGCCGGATATGTCCTACTGTTGCCGGACCTTCAATATTTTCTGAAAGGATATCAAAAAGCTGGTTATCAATAACTGCATGTAAGGACCTCCCGTCGCGCTGAACAACAGGCAGGCCGTCAACTGCGACTTTCAGAGTGTCTTTTGGTCTGAAGAAATAGGCATTCAAAAGCCGCAAGCCGGTTGTTTGGATTCTGTATTGAACCACGCTGTCACTCTGAGATGCAGCAACCAGTCCTTCCGGGAAATTATTAAAATGGATGTGTTTATTGAATGACGCACTTGTTTCCTGCGACAGCTTGGAAAACAGCCAAAACAAGGCACTAAACAACAGGCACAGGGCAAAAATGTATACCCTGCGTTTACTTGCCGCTTCACCGGGTGTTAGTGAAGACCTTTTGCGCCATAGATATTTCCAAACCATTTACCGTTTGTCACCGAGTTGTTCAGAAGCCCCATCCATTGCAACGGCTGAGCGTTCAATGCGCAGTTTGTTACCACCTTCTACCTCTACAGTAAAAGTACGCTCCTGTTCTTCAACAATTTTCCCATGAATGCCACCAATGGTGATGATCTTATCACCCTTTTTAAGCGATTCCCTGTATTTACGAAGATCTTTCTGTTTCTTCATCTGCGGACGAATAAAGAACAGGTAAAAGACAAGGATAATCACAATTAAAGGCAGGAAAGAAACAAGCGGATTGCCGTTTTCTGAAGGGGTCATTAATAAAATACTCAACAAGTTCATCTGTTTGTGTTTAAAGTTTAATATTCATACAAAGTTAATAAATCATTTGGAAGCCACGTATTTATCTGGGTATGTGTCCCGGTATCTTTTTTTCACGAACCATGTCATCAACCAGTTTATCGAGCACACCATTCACAAAAACCTTACTTTTCGGTGTACTGTACATCTTTGAAAGTTCGATATATTCATTCAGGCTCACTTTAACTGGAATTTCAGGAAATTTAAGGATCTCTGTCATCGCCATCTGCATGATGATCATGTCCATAAGGGCAATTCGTTCAACGTCCCAGTTTTTTGTCTTGGCCGAAATAATCTTATCGGACTCATCATGATTCAATATAGTACGTTTAAACAACTCTTTGGCAAAAACCTTGTCGGACGGATCCTTGAATAACTCCATGATCTGCAGTTTGCCCTCTGATTCAATGGCATTTTTCAGCGTTTTTATCACCATCTTATTCACTAATTCCCAATCCACAAGCCAGTAAATGCTTTTTTCCTCATAAAATGCGTGGAGGTTTTCAAAAGGCATCACGGTTTTCTTCAAAACACGGATCACAAATCGGGCATCATCATCAAATCCGGTTTCTTCACTTTCGAGATGGTTATGGTAGTATTGCTGCTGCCTAAGGCTGTTGGTGATTTTCCTTATAAGGTCTTTGTTTTCCTGCCAGTTTACACGTCTTTTGCGTGCATCCTTCAAAAGCTTTTCATTATTACGAAGCTGTTGAAGACATTCATTCTCAGCAAACCGCCGGCTGGGATTCAGGTCTTTATGGCTGGGGAGTTGTTTATTCAGATTCTCTTCAATGATCCGCTCCTCTTCATCGGCCAGGTCTGCAAGAAGGATTAACTGGTGCAGGTAAAGGTCATAGATCTTTTCAATGGAAAGCATTAATTCTTTTTCTCCATTGGTAAGGTCTTCATTATTTGACTGATAATAGGCGTAAAGACTTTGAAGGACTTTTACACGAAGATGCCGTCTGTTTAGCATATCAGGGAGCTTTTTAAAAATTAGGGTCTCATGAATGACAAAATTTCATGTCCCGATCAATAATTGATGCAAAATTAACTGTTTTTATTCAAGAAT
>SKTA01000227.1 GCA_007122745.1 Bacteroidales bacterium | reverse complement strand
CCTCCGGGAAGTTCTTAAACTCATAATGACGGACCAGCTGGTTGTTTTCTTCTTTCCACATTGTTACATGATTTTTTACAAGATAAGGCAGCATGCCTTGTCTTTACGTTGAATGGTTGATTAGGTGATTGGTTGATTTTTGTTAAGTCGCGTCTTCGCGCCATCACCTCAGCTCCCAGCTCTCAGATCCAATTAGCACATCTGCTAATTTTCACATTTGCTAATTTTCACATTTGCTAATTTGCTAATTTACTAATCTCTTCTTCCTTCCAGCTTCTTCCTTCCAGCTTCTTAACCTCAACCTTAATCATTATTGGTTCAAAAAACAGGATCAATGAGGTTGTCGATAATGATGATTCCCAAGGCGATAATGTAAAACCCGTCCATCATCACATCATAGAAAAAACTTGCTATTGGGGAGGAGTAATAGGCAGTAAGTAAAAGTAGGAAGACCACCTGGGTAAACAAAAAAACAAGAAACAGGATAAAGGAAGACCGTATTGCCTCCTTCGGTTTTCGGAAAAACGGGGTAAAGGCTATCCAGGCAAACATCATGACGGATGGTAGCAAAAGTATGCTGTACTTCTGAGGGTATTGGGCTTGTTGGTTTTCGATGATCGTATAAATCTGAAAGACGTGTGCATCGTCCTGTTTCTCGACCTGAATACCGGATGTGCGTCCGGCAGCTGATAAAACGGTATTTGTGGTAAAAGAGAGCACCCGTGCATATGTTTGCTGGAGGCCGGCAAACCATAGTACTGTTGCCAATATTGTGGCAGCCAGCAGCAGGACGATTTTTTTGATCAGCTTTTTCATAACTATTATTGCCATTAAAGCAAAAACAACACCTTTATTATCAATTTTTTACAGGTTTCTTCATGGCATCGCGCCTTGCAGTTTCTTCACGCCAGATCCATATACCAAACACCAGGAACCCGAACAGGATGTTCCAGACATAATCGTGCACTAAATCAAACAGGTCGGGGCGATAACTTCCAACATATCCCATTGTAATGAACCGGAAGCTGTTGATCACAAAAATGATCGCCAGAAATATACCCAGACTGATAAATTTGTGTCTGAGTGGCCAGCGTGAAAAAATTGTCAAAACAATCACAAACAGATAAAAGTTATATGCCGTGCATTCCATGATAACCTCCATGAAGAAGTTGTTGACAGACAAATAGGGAACACCATGCATTTGAATGGGAATAAACAGCAGACGTCCGAACCAGTATGAGGTATGTGTTGTCAGACTGACAAAGAATGGCTCAACGGTATTGCCAATTGCAGGAATGTAAACAATGGATTTCAACGCAAACCATACCACAAATGTATACAACAATGGCTTAAGCTTGTATATCAGCTCTTGCCTTCTGGCTTTTTGCTGCTCTTTTTGCAGCCGTTTTTGTTTGCGTCTTTCCCTGTCTTTTTTGCTCATAATCTTAAACAAAAATAATACTTTATTGTGAGAACAATATCATGGGATCAGGGGTATACCTCTGTTTTGACCCCGAGGGCTTCAACTTTTTCAGCGATCTCCTCCAGGGTCTCCATCGGAACTTTTTGAACCCCTTCAGCAGGTGTGGCACGGGCAATGGGGTAGATCATCACCAGCGACGGTTGAAGTTTTTTAAGGTGTTGCAGCCAGGCATTGACCTCTTTATCGGTCGTATTATCAAAGTCAACCCCCTTGTAGGTGCCACGTACAAAAAGGGCCTGGATGATCAGGTTGCCTTTGAATTTTTCCAGGTTTTTAAGAATTTCCTCAAGACTGATCCGAATGCGCGGATTGTTGATCTTCTGAAATGTTTCATCGGTACCTGCATCCAGTTTCAGGATGTTTTGATCCACTTTTTTCAGGGCTTCCGCAACCTCTTCTTTCCCTGCCATGCTGCCATTGCTGAGTACGGCAATGCGTGCTGAGGGATAATATTTATCGCGCAGGGCGATGGTGTCATCAATGATGCCATCAAAATCGCTGTGCAGTGTCGGTTCCCCATTCCCGGCAAAGGTGATGGTGTCGAGCATTGCTTTCCGGACCTTCATTGCTTCCAGCTTTTTTTCAAGCGCTTCCCTGATCTCTTCCCTGGTTGGGTAAACGGTGCATGCTTCCTTTTCCGGTTTGGTCCACCCACACTCGCAATACAAACAGTTGAAACTGCAGTGTTTACTATTGAGGGGAAGCAGGTTCACGCCAAGTGAGATCCCCAGGCGCCGGCTTTTGATTGGCCCAAAAATGATCTGTTCGAAAAGGAATCCTTCATTATCCTGTTCTTGTTCTTCCTGTTCAAGGGCGACTTCCTTGTCAGCATTGTCATTCATTTCCCCTGACGCTGAAGTATTTGCAGCGTGATGCTTTTTGGGGAAGAATCTTTTCTGGAACACGAGCAGGGTAAATACACCAATGGAGATGGCTGAATCTGCGATGTTGAAGACAGGTCTGAAAAACACAAAGGTGTCACCCCCCCTGAGGGGCATCCATTCGGGGAAACGTCCCTGAATAATTGGGAAATAGAGCATGTCAACCACTTTCCCGTGCAGGAAGGTGCCGTAGCCACCTCCTTCCGGAAGGAACTCCGCTACCTGATTGAAATAGCTTGCGCTAAAAAGCAGGCCGTAAAAACTGCTGTCGATGATGTTACCAATGGCACCTCCCATGATGAGTGAAATGGCAAAAATCAACCCTTTCTTTGCCGGTCGTTTGACCAGGCGGGTAAGGTACCATCCGATAAAGATGACCGCAACAATACGAAAGATGCTGAGGACCAATTTTCCATATTCACCGGAAAATTCCAGACCGAAGGCCATTCCGTAGTTTTCCGTAAAATGAATGATGAACCAGTCTCCTAAAACCGGGATGCTTTGACCGAGTGTTAAGGAGGTTTTAACCAGAACCTTTGTAAGCTGGTCAATCAGAATTATCGACGGAATTACGATCCAGGGGATGTAACACTTTTTCAAGGTAGCCGCTAAATTTCGTTTGGCTTTCTGTTCATTTTCGCTTCAATGCTAAGTGTCGCGTGTGGAACGCTGCGCAATCGCTCTTTTGAGATCAGCTTTCCGGTGACCCGGCATACGCCATAAGTCTTGTTCTCGATGCGGATCAGCGCATTTTCAAGGTCACGGATGAACTTTTGCTGCCGCGCGGCAAGTTGGCTGTTTTCCTCTTTAGACAACACCTGTGAACCCTCTTCCAGGATCTTGAAAGATGGGGATGTGTCATTGGTGTCGTTTGCATTCTGGGTTGTATATGCTTCGGTGAGTAGCTTCAGCCCCTCTCTGGCTTCTTCGAGCTTTTTGTTGATGATCTCTCTGAATTCATTCAGCTCCTCATCCGAATACCTTGTTTTTTCACGTTTCGTTTCCATACACTCGGGTTTTATTGATTGTTGTGTTGTTTTTTTATAAATACGAAGGTCTGCAGCTCATTTCCAAGATCCACTGCAATTTTTCCATCATGCGCTATTTGTTCAACATAACAGAGCTGACTCGCCAATGTCTCCGAGCAAATATAATCATTATTGTTTAAAATGGCATCACTAATCGTATCATGTTTCTCCACCTGCAAAACAATCTTGTCCGTTACCTCAAATCCCTTGTCTTTTCTTATGTTTTGAATCCTGTTGATCAGCTCGCGCGCGATGCCTTCATCGCGGAGTTCGTTGGTTATGGTGACGTCAAGTGCCACAGTCAGCTTCCCTTCGTTGGCAACCAGCCACCCAGGGATGTCTTCAGAAATGATCTCCACCTCTTCCAGCATGATCTCCTCCTCCCGGCCGTCAACATTCAGGACCACGGAGCCATTTTGTTCCATGTTTCTGATCTCCTCCTGTGAGAAGCCGTTGATGGCAGCAGCCACCTGCTTCATCATCTTACCAAATCGCGGGCCAAGTGCTTTAAAGTTGGGTTTTATCTTTTTGACAAGCACACCGGTGGTGTCATCCAGGTATTCCATCTCTTTCACATTCACTTCAGAAAGGATGAGCTGTTCCACATCTTCCAGATGTGAACGAAAATGTTCGTCGAGAACGGGCACCATGATCTTTTGCAGGGGCTGACGCACCCTGATGTTTACTTTTTTGCGCAGGGCCAGCACCATCGACGAAATCTGTTGTGCCAGCTGCATCCGCTCCTCCAGTCCGCGATCGATCTTCCGGTCATCAGCTTTTGGGAAGTCGGTGTGGTGCACCGAGTCAATCTGGTAACGATTGCTGACCCTGTTCAGGTCAAGGAAAAGCCTTTCGCAGAAGAAAGGGGCAACCGGGGCAGCCAGCATGGCAATGGTTTCAATGCAACGGTACAGGGTTTGGTAAGCAGAGATCTTGTCGGTGGTATAATCACCTTTCCAGAACTTGCGTCTGCTAAGCCTTACATACCAGTTGCTCAGGTGTTCGTCAACAAAATCCTGGATCAGCCGGCATGCCCGCGTGGGCTCAAAGTCATCATAACACGCATCCACCTTTTTGATCAGCGTGTTCAGTTCCGAGTGAATCCATCTGTCTATTTCGGGACGCTTGTTGTGTGGAACTTCTTCTTCGCTGTATGTAAACCCATCGATATTGGCATACAGGGCAAAGAAGGCGTAAGTGTTGTAAAGGGTTCCGAAAAACTTCCTGGTGACTTCAGCAACCCCTTCCAGGTCGAATTTCAGGTTGTCCCAGGGTTGCGCATTGGAGATCATGTACCAGCGGGTAGCATCCGGACCATACTTTTTGATCGTTTTAAAGGGATCAATGGCGTTGCCGAGCCGTTTCGACATCTTGTTGCCAGCTTTGTCGAGCACGAGTCCGTTTGAAACAACGGTTTTGAAGGCTACAGAGTCAGATATCATGCTGGCAATGGCATGCAGGGTGAAAAACCATCCGCGTGTCTGGTCTACCCCCTCGGCGATAAAATCGGCCGGAAAGTTTGCTTCAAACACCTCTTTATTCTCAAATGGGTAATGGTATTGTGCATAAGGCATGGCACCGCTGTCGAACCACACATCGATCAGGTCGGTTTCGCGGTACATTTTCTTTCCCGAAGGGGAGACAAGCACCACTTCATCAACGAACGGACGGTGCAGGTCAACCTGTTCATAGTTCTTGTCCGACATGTTACCACTGTCAAAGCCTGCGACCGGGTTCTCCTTCATGAAGCCTGCTTCCACTGACTGGCCGATGGCTTTTTTAAGTTCTTCCACCGAACCGATGCACTGCATCTCTTCCCGGTTTTCGGTAACCCAAATGGGCAGTGGCACACCCCAATAGCGGGAACGGCTCAGGTTCCAGTCCTGCAGGTTTTCCAGCCAGTTGCCGAACCGGCCGGTTCCGGTGCTCTCCGGTTTCCACTGGATGGTGTTGTTCAGCTCGATCATTCTGTCTTTTATGGCAGTGGTTCTGATGAACCAGGAGTCGAGCGGATAATACAGGATCGGTTTGTCGGTTCGCCAGCAGTGTGGATATGAGTGTTCATACTTTTCCGCCTTGAAGGCCCTGTTTTCTGTTTTTAATTTGATGATGATGTCCACATCCACAGGGCGTTCTTCGGGGGTGTCCTGTTCACCGATGTATTCAGGTTTTACAAAGCGCCCGGCAAACTCTCCCATTGCATCCACAAAGCGTCCTTTCTTGTCAACCATTGTCAGGTGGCCAAGTCCGAATTGTTGCCCCATCTTGAAGTCGTCGGCACCAAAGCTTGGTGCAATGTGTACAATGCCGGTACCATCTTCGGTTGTGACAAAGTCGCCGGTTACGACGCGGAAGGGTTCTCCCGTTTCAGGCTGAGCATAGGGCAGGAGTTGTTCATAGCGGATCCCTTCGAGCTGGCGACCGGAGTAGCTCCCAATCACTTTGTAGGGGACCTGCTTGTCGCCGGGTTTGTAATCTTCAAGCCTTAATCCGACATTTTTTTCAGGGAAAAAGCTGCTCAACAGGTCTTTGGCAAGAACGACACGGATGGGCTGGTGGGTGTATGGATTGAATGTTTGAACCTGAACATATTCGATTTTTGGTCCTACCGCCAAACCTGTGTTGCTTGGAAGGGTCCAGGGGGTGGTGGTCCAGGCCAGGAGGAACACTTCTGTGCCGCCATCATGAAACAGGAACTCAGACTTTTCATTACGAACCACTTTGAATTGAGCGGTCAGCGAGTTGTCCTTAACCATGCGGTAGCATCCGGGCTGGTTGAGCTCGTGTGTGCTCAGGCCTGTTCCTGCAGCCGGGGAGTAAGGCTGGATGCTGTAACCTTTGTAAAGCAATCCTTTTTCAAAAAGCCTGCTCAGCAGGTGCCAGACGGTTTCAATGTATTTCGTGTCGAAAGTGATGTATGGATCCCCAAGGTCAACCCAGTAGCCCATCTGTCGTGTGAGCTCATCCCAGGTGTCCTTGTATTTCATGACATCCTTACGGCATGCCTGGTTGTATTCCTTTATGGAAATGGTTTTTCCGATGTCTTCCTTGGTGATGCCCAACAGTTTTTCAACACCGATCTCAACGGGTAAGCCATGTGTGTCCCATCCCGCTTTGCGTGTTACCAAATATCCTTTTTGTGTGCGATAACGGCAAAAAATATCTTTAATGGCCCTGGCCATTACGTGATGGATTCCCGGCAAACCATTTGCTGATGGCGGGCCTTCGTAAAACACCCAGGGTGTCTGTCCTTCACGTATCTCCAGGCTTTTCTCAAAGGTTTTATTTTCCTCCCAGTAGGCACGCACCTCTTCTCCAAGGCGTGCCAGGTCAAGCGATTTATATTCGGTGTATTTTGGCATTGTATTGCAATGATTTTGTCCCTGCCCGCTTTGACTCAATGTTGAATATCTGTTTTTCAGGGAAATAATTAGAATTTCAAGCCGCAAAAATATAAAATAATTACGAATAATGGGAGGGAAAGGGGATGCTATTTTCCAAGAGATGGAAAACCCTGGTTTAAGGGTATTCGAGAAAGTGTTCGTTGTTCATTGTTTTTTTGTTCCTTGTTAAAGTTTAATCTGTGCTGATCCGTTGCATCCGCGTGCTATTTATTTTAATGGAACACAGATGACACCGATGCGGCGGATTTACGCGGATTTGAAATCCGTACTCCGCTTCATGCCATGGACAGGTCAAGCCCTGTCCAACAAGTTTTCTCGGTGTAATACATGCAGGCCGGCCATGTCCGGCCTTTGACCCGTCCTGATTTTTGTTTACACTTTTCGGGGTTAATAACTATGTTTTTAGTGCGCATCTTACTTTACATTTTGGACAGCTCAAGCGCTGTCCCTACGAACGCTCAAAAATAATACATGCCAGGCTGGTCAAGCCCAGCCTATACATTCACTTTCTACTTTCCACTTTTCATTTTTCACTTAATTTGCTAATTTGCACATCTTCCAGCTTCGAGCTTCGAGCTTCGAGCTTTTTTTATCTGCACATCTGCTCATTTGCTAATTTGCACATCTTCCAGCTTCGAGCTTCGAGCTTCGAGCTTTTTTTATCTGCACATCTGCTCATTTGCTAATTTGCACATCTTCGAGCTTCGAGCTTCGAGCTTACTTCACCCTTCCGTGGTATTTTTTCAGATAGAACTTGCAGAAGGAGTGAAAAATATGCATGTCGTCCTTGTTGAGCATCATAAGGCGCTCCATAATGCGGCGGTAGATGATGTGATCATCGGGAATCGCCACATCGGCGAGCACCTGTCTGGCTTTTTTCCTGACTATGCTCAGTTCGTCGGAGGTTGGTGTGTGTTGTTTTTTAGGTTTAGGATGAAGGGTGAGCTCTGACAGTGCCGAGGCATATACCATCACCGCCTGTCCGAGGTTCAGGGAAGGATAACGGTCTGCCATCGGGATGGTGCTTAAAATGTGACACTGATCGAGTTCCCGGTTTGAAAGTCCCGACTCTTCGCCCCCGAAAACAACACCTACTTTGATGATGCTATCCCCTTTTGCAAGCAATATGTCCGGCAGGATGTTAACCGGGTGGCGATCTTCACGGATATTCCTTTTTTTTGCAGCAGTTCCGATCAGCAGCGACAGATCCTCTTTGGCCTCAGTGAGGTTATTGAAAAGAACTGCCTGTTCCAGGATCTCTGTCGAACCATGGGCAGTAGCCCTCGAGCGTTCACCAAGATGATCACACAGGGGGTTAACCAGTCGTAATGTTTCGATGCCCATGGTTTTCATGGCGCGTGCTGCTGCACCTACATTCTCTTCTCGGGCAGGTGCACTGAGTATGAAAATGATTTCCAAAGTTGTGTGTTTTGCTTGTTGTTCAGAAAAGAGGATTTATTTTTCTGATGAAAGGCCATATTTTTTTATTTTGGCATATAGGGTTGCCCTTGTAATGCCCAATTGCATTGCTGCATGCGACAGGTTCCCCTGATACACATAAATTGCTTTCTCAATAACAAGCTTTTCCATCTCTTCCAGATTCAGAAAGTCGTGTTTTTTTCGTTTGCTGAGAAGCTTTTTGTGTTGTTCTGCCTTTTGCTCCAATGTTCGCAGACGAAGCAAAAGCTTCAGGTTGGCGATCAGTTTTTCAGGATGCCATGGTTTGATCACAAAATCTGAAGCCCCTTCACGAAGCCCTTCAACAGCTTTATCTGCCCCTTCCATGCCGGTTAGCAGCACCACGATGGCGTCCGGCTCCAGCTTTTTGATCTCGCGGAGCCAGTACAATCCTTCTTGTCCGTTCTCTGCACCAACGGCATAATTCATGTCAAGAAGAATGATGTCAAATGTTTCATTTTTTAAAACCTCCATGGCTCCCTCCGGACTTTCAAGTGTTTTGGTCAGGTGGAAATGGCGGTCAAGTTGTGCAGGCAGTGTGGTTCGTATGTGCGGATTGTCATCAATCAACAGGATACGGTTTGTCTCATAATGCATTGCATTGTCTTTATGGTTTCAGAACAAACATACATAATGTTTAATTATTAAACAACAAAAACATAATTTAATTCAATATTTGCTTTGTTTCAGGGAGACTTTCCAGGATCAGGGTGTTTTGTTCCTTCAATATGTATGGCCTGATGTCTTTTGCCACCCTGGAGCATTCGGAGTAGAGCTTCAGACGGCTGGTGTGCGGTCTTCCCCGCTTTTTTCGCACTAAAAAACAGGGTTCAAAAAGTTCGACAACAAATTTGTGTCCCCTCATTCCTTTGATCACACCCGGTACGTTCCGGTTTGCCATGACATATTCCCATCTCCCATTCTTGGCAGGCAACTGGTCGTAAAGATCAACAAGAACATATTGCCCCCTTTTGAATAATTTTCGGTAATAGGTACAGTTATGAGTCACTTTCACCTTAGGTTCCGTTTTAGGCACCTTTTGATATAAAAAACGTTTGTAATGACACAATCTGAACACAGACAACGGACATTTCTTACACAATGCAGCATTAAGGTACACTCTCATTTTATTTGTTTTAGTTGGAAAAATTAAATTAACGTGGTCAAAAATATAAAAAATAAGTATAAACAACAAATAAATTAAGCCAATTATCAAAAAGGTTGTATTGTTAAATTAAATGGCCAATCTGCGTTGGGCTTTTGTAAGTCCACACATGATGAAGCGCAGGCGTTTGCCAAAGAGCAGCGCAGAAGCCAGGCAGATCATTGAGAATGAGAAGATGGTGTACGGAACGCCGATATATTCT
>SKTA01000112.1 GCA_007122745.1 Bacteroidales bacterium | reverse complement strand
GGATCGACAAGAAAACCCTGAGCAGGGAAGATTTTCTCAAGCATGCCTGGGAATGGAAAGAAAAACACGGTGGCATCATCCTTGAACAGTTGAAGAAGCTTGGCGCATCCTGCGACTGGGATCGTACCCGTTTCACGATGGATGATACACTCAGCAGATCGGTAATCCGTGTATTCATCGACCTGTATGAAAAGGGTTTGATATACCGCGGGGTACGCATGGTTAACTGGGACCCAAAAGCGCTCACCGCACTCTCCGATGAAGAGGTAATACACAAGGAGGTGCAGTCCCGGTTTTATTACATCCGCTATTTTATTGAAGATAATGATGAGCACATCACGATCGCAACAACACGTCCGGAAACCATCCTTGGTGATACGGCCATTTGCATCCATCCTGAAGATGACCGATACAAACATTTGATCGGTAAAAAGGCATTGGTGCCCCTTATAAATCGTCCGGTTCCTTTTATTCTGGATGATTACGTTGACAGGGAGTTAGGTACCGGTGCCCTGAAGGTAACCCCTGCGCATGACATCAACGACTACAATCTTGGACTGAAACATAATCTGCCTTCCATTGATATATTCAATAACAACGGCACCCTCAGTGAAGCCGCTGAGCTTTACATTGGCGAAGACCGCTTTGTTGTCAGGAAAAAAATCAGCAAGGAACTGGAAGAGAAAGGTCACCTGATCAAAGTTGAGGAGATCACCAACAGCATTGGCTATTCTGAACGCACAGATGAAGTGATTGAGCCGAAGCTCTCGCTGCAGTGGTTCCTGAAGATGGAAGATCTGGCAAAGCCGGCCCTTGATGTAGTGATGGACGACACCATCCGTTTTCATCCACCAAAGTTCAAGAACATCTACAAGCATTGGATGGAGAATGTTCGCGACTGGTGTATCAGCCGTCAGCTATGGTGGGGACAACGGATTCCGGCCTATTATTTACCAAACGGCCAGTTTGTTGTGGCCGAAAACCGCGAAGCGGCTTTGATTTTCGCCCGCGACAAATATGACGCCACTTTAAAGGATGAAGACCTGCAGCAGGACGAAGATGTGCTCGACACCTGGTTCTCTTCCTGGCTGTGGCCCATATCGGTATTTGATGGCATCAACGAACCTGACAACAAGGAAATCAGGTATTATTACCCAACCAACGACCTCGTTACAGCACCTGAGATCCTGTTTTTCTGGGTGGCACGCATGATCATGGCCGGACTGGAGTTCCGCAAGGAGATCCCATTTAAGAATGTTTACCTCCACGGCATTGTCCGCGACAAGCAGGGCAGAAAGATGTCCAAGTCGCTCGGTAACTCACCGGACCCTCTGGCTCTGATCGACCAATATGGTGCCGATGGCGTGCGTGTGGGGATGCTGCTCTGTTCACCTGCCGGAAATGATCTTCTGTTTGATGAAAACCTTTGTGAGCAGGGAAGAAACTTTTGCAACAAAATCTGGAATGCCTTCCGCCTGACCCAAAGCTGGGAGGTATCTGATCAGATTGACCAGCCCCAGGAAGCTGCTGCATCAATAAGATGGTTCGAATCAAACCTAAACAAATCTATAGAAATCCTTGAAGATCATTTCTCCAAATTCCGCATTGCAGATGCCCTGATGACGGCATATAAGCTCATTTGGGATGATTATTGTTCCTGGTATCTGGAAATGGTAAAGCCTGCCTATGGCAAACCGATTGATCAGGCGACATATGATGCTACCATTGGCTTCCTGAATAAGCTGATGCATCTGCTCCATCCTTTTATGCCTTTCATTTCTGAAGAGATCTATCAACAGATCAAAACGGATACAGACAGCGACAGCATCACCGTTTCCTCCATGCCGGCCGCCGAAAAGCACGATCCTGCCATTAGCCGGAAATTTGAATTCGCCCGAAAGGTGATCATGGCCATCCGCAACATGCGACAAGAGAAGAACATTTCCCAAAAAGAGGAACTGAAGCTTTTCGTAAAGAAAAACAACAATGAAGCCCCCGATACAACCTTTGACGGGATAGTTCAAAAGCTTTGCAACATCAGCAAGCTTGAGTACACGCAAAGCAAACCGGACGGATGCCATACCATAATCGTACAGGCTACGGAGCTGCATATTCCATTGGCTCAGCATATTGACGTGGAAAAAGAGCAAAATAATCTTGAAACAGAACTAAAGTACCAGGAAGGTTTCCTGAAGTCTATTGAGAAGAAACTAGCCAATGAGAAGTTTGTCAGCAATGCACCAAAGCAGGTTGTTGCCAACGAGCAAAAGAAGCGTGACGATGCGCTCGCAAAGATTCGCGTACTCAAAGAGCAGTTGGAAAATCTTAAGGGATAACAGAAGGGTTACATTTTAATCACCCTTATCGTCTCATACCTTTCCTCTGTTCTTATAACAAAGAGGAAGACACCGGAATCCATCATTTGATAGGCACCTGAGATATTCAATTGATGCTTACCGGCTTCAAGCATACCTGCATGAACCATAAGAAGATGACGTCCCTGCATATCATAAACAGCAACAT
>SKTA01000035.1 GCA_007122745.1 Bacteroidales bacterium | reverse complement strand
GTATCGGTATCTCCAACTTTCACCTCCTTGAGCAAGCCGGCGAGCTCATCATCAAAAGTCAGGTGTTCGAGAAGCTGCAAAGCCTCAGCACGTTCCATTTTCTTTTCGCGCAGTAACTCCTTTTTAAGCTGTAATATATTGCCTGAACCCGCAATCATCAGCAACATTTCCCTGATCTCATCTGCCAGCTCAAGCATGCTTCGCTTTAACCAGGCATATATTGTATTCCTTTCAGGATCGGTCACGGAAGAAAAGTTATGCTTTAACAGCTGCGTATAAGTTTGCTGCAGATTATACACCTCATCACTGAGATATTCTCTTGCGCTTTGCTTAACAGAGCGATTCAGCAATACCAGCGCATCGGCAAGCCGGTTTTTATGGATCAATTTACAGATATTCGTGTACGTCTTTTCTATTTCTACTTTTTGCATATTGAATTATTCTTGGTGTTATCCATATAACAAATTGCAGGCCACGATAAACATTCCGCCAGGCAAATGCTACAGGCTCAATCTTTCAGCACTCAAAAAACAGCGATCGGTGAAACGGACGATTGCCAGTCCGACACCCTCATAGGCGGCAGAATAGGCCATTGTTTTGCCGATCTTTTGTTTCCATTGACCAGTGATCCGGGATGATTCGTGGATGTGTCCATGAAGGGTAAGCATCGGTTCACGGGCTTCAATGAACTCTTTTACCGCAATGCTTCCTACGTGGACATCTACAGGCACATGATCCACCATTACGCCGTCGAGTCCTGCCCTGTCGAGCATTGTTTTATAAGGTGGCGTATGAAACAGGAAGATCGCCTTTAACAAATCGTCATTTCCGGTCAATGCCTGCAGGTCTTCCTTGATGGTTGAAAACTCCATATCACCATCAGGGTCAACGGTTCGGTATCCATCAATGGGATGCACACATCCGGGATCCACATAACGGGAAACATCATACCGCTCCCAGTCTTTAAGGAGAAAAGGGGTTGGCGGCACCATTCCATAACCATACACCATAAAATCATCCAATGGCACCTTTTTCATGTGCATGAAATGCCACAAGCCCTCCTTCTCATGATCAAGAAATCGTTCCTCCTCCTTTCGTGGATCGTCATTCCCCAATATTATAAACACCTCCGGATAATTCTCCTTTAGTTTTTTTTTGAGCTCTTTAAACGCCGGGGCGAGGAAGCCATCAACAAAATTAACTGGATTTGCCTTGCTGTGGGCACGATATTTAAGGCCTGCGGGAAGCAGGTCACCACCAAAGAAAACAGCCCTTGGTTTGTCTTTTTCTATTTGTAAAAACAGTTTTTCATATTTACTGACATTGCCATGAAGGTCCGATACAAAAAAATATTGTTTTTTCATTTGATTTCAGCTTTTTTCAGCAAGCGTGCACTGTTGGTTACAGACTCCAGCATAACGGCAAAACTGGTTTTTTGTTTGATGTCTTCATCCGTAATAATGTGTAAATCAACAAGGCTGCCTTCAACTTTATATTTTGTTCTGCATTCGTTAAGTACAGAAAGGCATAATCCCCACCCTTTGCACCAGGCGTGTAAAAGCTTTTGTGTTGCAGGCTCATCGGTGCAGTGCGCCAGCAAATCAATGTCGGAACATGGTCCGGCCTCACCTGTCTTAACACTGCCGATAAGATAAAGTGCTTTTACACCATAAGCATGCATATCGAGGCTCTCTGCCAGCTTTTGCACCATGTCAAAGCGCCACGTCCAATGTGATTGTTCAGCTTGCATATCCATTCACAAATGTACAAAAAAACCCCCTGCTCAACCGATGGTTTAACAAGGGGTTTACCATTCAAAAGATATCCATTACGGATAGTAGATAGGACCTTCAATTCCAAGCGGAATATTCAGGAGTATCCAGGCTATAAACATGGGTATCCTTACAATCATGAAAGCGATAGCATAAGGCAACATCACTGAAATAATGGTTCCGATTCCGATGTTCTTTACATATTTCTGAGCAAAAACGATCACAAGCGGGAAGTAAGGCAACAGCGGTGTCAGGATGTTTGAATAGGAATCGCCGATCCTGTATGCCGCCTGCGTTGTTTCGGGTGAATAGTCCATAAGCATGAGCATGGGCACAAAAATCGGTGCAAGGATTGCCCATTTCGCAGAGGCACTTCCGATGATCAGGTTGATGAAGGATGATACGAGGATGAATGCCACAAGGAGCGGAATGCCGGTAAACCCAATATTTTGAAGTCCGGCGGCCCCAGAGATGGCCAGGATCGATCCAAGATTAGACCAGATAAAGAACTGTACCAGGTGTGCGGCAACAAAGGCAAGAACGATATAACCTCCCATGGTTCCCATCGCTTCGGCAGTCATGTTTGCCACATCCTTATCTCCTTTAATTGTTTTTGCCACAATGCCGAAAACCAGTCCGGAAACAAAGAACAGGATGAACATCAGGGGCACGATTGAGTTATAAAAGGGGTTCATGCCTCCGTCAGGACCACGGAGCACGCCGTTTGCAGGGATTACGGCAAAGGCGATCAATCCAAGAATAACAATTACCGAAATACCCGCCCAAAGCAGTCCCCTTTTTTCCTGACGGGAAAATGTATTGCTGTAGGTTTCATCATCCTCACCCTCATAACTGCCCAGGCGGGGTACAATGATCTTCTCGGTAACCCAGGTTCCGGCAAGACCAATAAGCGGTACTGAAGCAGCCATAAGATAGTAGTTCGACAGGGGGTTTACTGTGTAGCTTGCATCCATAATGGTAGCAGCTGATTGGGTAAAGGCGGCGATCATCGGGTCGAGGCCGGTTGGCAGGAAGTTGGCTCCAAAGCCTCCGGAAACACCTGCAAATGCAGCAGCCAGTCCGGCAAGCGGATGCCTCCCCATCCCTTTAAAGATTGCAGCTCCCAGCGGGATCAAAACCACATAGCCGGCATCAGCAGCAACGGAGCTGACCATCCCGGCAATCACAATTGAAAAAGTAATCAATTTTTTGGGTACTTTGGCAACAAAAACCCTGAGTGCTATGGCAATCAGTCCGCTCCGCTCAGCAACACCAATTCCCAACATCACAACCAAAACCAAACCAAGCGGTGGGAAAGATGCAAACACCTCTACCATTGAGGTTAAAATCATCTGAATGTTATCTGCAGTTAGCAGGTTCACCGCAACGATCGGCTCTTCAACGTCGGGCGACGGATGCTCAGCACTGATGCCAATGTTCCCGAATATAAATGAAAGAACCAGAACAATCCCGATCAATATGGCAAACAAAGTTACCGGCTGCGGCAACTTATTTCCCAACACCTCTATCTTGTTCAGGATTCGTTGCATGGCGCCCTCCGGAGCCTTCACATCCTCATTAGTCCCCTTTTCTTCTGTCGTCATAAGATTTGTAGCGTTAGTTTATAATGAATTGGTTTAATTTATAAATGCCCCAAAATTAATGGTTTCATTCAAAAAACAAAAATTAATCGCGTTTTGTAGATTTTTATTCAATGATCAAAATCGATCCGCTACCGGATGATGGTTACACTTCCTTCGGCATAGCGCATTTCCCCCATTCTTGCATACTGCAGCACATAAAAATAGGTGCCGTCTGGTGCATTGCCCCCGTCCCACCAGTTGTTGTAATAGTCGTGGTGTTCAAATACCCGCTTGCCATGGCGGTTAAAAATTACCATCTGTGCATTGGGGTAATGCTCCAGGTTCAGTATTTCAAATTCATCATTGATACCGTCACCATTCGGCGTGAACACATTTGGAATGGTCAGGTCGCAATTCTGATCTGTAACATCCAGATCAAAAAATGCAACACACCCTGTAATTGTATCTGTAACAATTACCGTGTAAAGCGCAGGTTCCTTAACCATCAGTGTATCATAAGTGCTTTCCGGAAGATCTACTCCGTTTACCTGCCATTGATACAGATAATGATCCCCGTCATTATTTATTGGATATATTGTAAGCAGCGTAGAATCACCCTCGCATATTGGGATTTCCAATTCTGAGATGATCTCGATTTCAGGAAGCGGCAACACATGGATGGTTAGCAAGGTGTCGTATGTGCAACCAAAATTATCGGTGGCCTGAAACAAAAAATCGTGATCTCCGGGTTGCTCAACAGAGGTTGTTGCAGGATTACCGCTAAGCGCATTCCCGTTTTTGAACCATTTTTCCTCAACAATCTCAGGGATAAAAATCAGCGAATCGGGATAGAATTTTTCATTAAACATAAGCCGCCATCCAAAAATGTGTCCGGAGGTTACGTCATTTTCATCTTCAATAAAAAGGTCCCATGTCCCATTAAGCGGACTTTCTATCAGGTCGGAAAAATTCTGGTTCGGGGTATAGGTCCCGTCTGTAGGCATGAAGTAAGCAAAAGCATAATAATTCCCTGCATTATCCTGATATTCGTGTATTTGCGGCGATGTGTCATACATGGTTCCATACCATGCTTCCGGGGCGAAGCAGTATTCATAGCCGGTACCCGGAATGTCATCAATCTCCAAAACAGGCTCCCCCAGGTTGATAAAATCCACTTCAGGCCCTTCGGCACCACCCAACGATTTTAGTTCCAAGAGAACTCCATCCGGAGACCGGAGAAAAAACTCAACATCCCTGTAATCGGCATGCTCGATGGTCACACACACCCTGCCAATATCTTCCACTTCTGTAATCTCAGCCCCTTCAAAAACATCAAAAGTTAATGACGAAGCGTAAGGGTGATCCCGGTTAAGAAACACCGGGTCATCCTCAATAACAGCAGTCTGAAAACCTGTCCAAAGGGTTGGATTGGCAAAACCATGCAAAGTAAACTGCTCTTCCGCACAAACCGTATCGACAGAGAGGTTTGTGCCATTGAAATTGGGCACGGTTCCCACCATGAATACCACATAGGTGCTTGCTTCACATGAAGTTGCCGGATCGGTTGCAGTCACATAAACAGAATAGGCTCCGGGTGTGTTGAAACCGTCGTATTCAATCTGTTGTCCTTCAAATGTTGTATCGCCAATTAACCAGCTGTATGTAAAACTATCGGGATCCGAATCAAATTGATCGGTGATATATTCCGCCTGTGCACGAAAAGCAAATGTTCCGCCGGCATCCGGACAATTCATCAGTCCATTAATGGGGTCGATTTCAACAACGAACAGGTCGCACTGGGAAACACAGGCTATTTCAGCCTTCCAGCCAAGCCTTTCATTTGGTTCATCGTTATCATCACCATTATCACCGTTATCATCATTATCACCGTTATCATCATTATCACCGTTATCACCGTTATCACCATTATCACCGTTATCATCTTTACCATTATCATCATCAGGATCATGCGAAATGAAATGAAACGTTAATGTTGTTGCTGACGCATAAACGGTTCTCCCTGAAAGCTCATCCTCAACATATGGTTGTGCTTCCCTTACAACACCATTATAAACAAAAAGGGTATCACCCGGGGCCAGGGAAAAGAAGTCGAAGGTAAACTTTAAAAGGGGGCGTTCGGGGTCATTGCTGACAAAGCTAAGCTGATAATTTTCTCCGGGCTGATAAAAATCAAGCGAGTCGCCACCGCTGCTATCCACAAAAAAGCCTGAACAGGTTTCAATGGTCTGACCGTCGTGTATATCAATCGGGAAAAAGACCTGTCCGTGTATATGTCCGGTTGCCGATAAGAGCATTAGATAAAACAGGCATGTTTTAAGTTTCATACACAATTTATTAATTCATTACGAAACAATAACCACAGAGACAAATTGATTATTGCTGCGAAGGCTCAAAAATAACAAAAATTCGTTCACCTGCATGCTCCATATATTGGAAAAGCGTTAATAATTCGAAGAAATTTCGGTATTTAATTGTAATTTTGCAGGCTATGAAAAACATTCGCAATTTTTGCATTATCGCTCACATCGACCATGGTAAGAGCACACTGGCCGATCGTATGTTGCTGATGACAAACACGATCACAGACAGGGATTTCAAGGATCAGGTGCTGGACAACATGGATCTGGAGCGGGAGCGCGGGATTACCATTAAAAGTCACGCGATACAAATGGATTATGAGCTTGACGGAGAACAATACAAACTGAATTTAATCGACACCCCGGGGCACGTGGATTTCAGCTATGAAGTTTCCCGTTCCATTGCCGCCTGTGAAGGCGCCTTGCTAATAGTTGACGCTTCGCAGGGAATTGAAGCACAAACCATATCAAACCTCTACCTGGCTTTGGAGCACAATCATGTAATCATTCCGGTATTGAATAAAATTGATCTTCCCGGAGCTATGCCCGAAGAGGTGGCAGACCAGATCGTTGACCTGATCGGCTGCGATCCGGATGAGATCATTCCTACCAGCGGCAAATTAGGAATCGGTGTTGAAGATGTATTGCGGGCTATTGTTCATCGCATCCCTGCTCCGGTTGGGGACCCTGAAGCACCCCTTCAGGCGTTGATCTTTGACTCCATTTATAACCCGTACCGCGGGGTGGTCGCCTATTTCCGTGTTTATCACGGAAAGATTATGCATAACGACCATGTGAAGTTCATGAACACCAAAAAACAATACCATGCCGATGAGGTGGGTGTGTTGAAAATTGCACAGCATCCGAGAAAGGAAATATCTGCCGGCGACGTGGGATACATCATCTCCGGGATCAAGGATGCACGGGAGGTAAAAGTGGGTGACACCATCACACACGTCGACCGGCCCATACCAGAGGCCATCAAAGGTTTTGAGAATGTCAAGCCAATGGTATTTGCAGGCATCTATCCCGTTGACACGGATGATTTTGAAGAACTTCGCACTGCGATGGAAAAGCTTCAGCTCAATGATGCATCGCTTACCTACGAACCGGAATCATCGGCAGCCCTCGGTTTTGGTTTTCGTTGCGGTTTTCTCGGCATGCTCCACATGGAGATTATACAGGAACGACTGGAGCGTGAGTTTGACATGACGGTGATCAATACCGTGCCAAACGTTTCCTATCATGCTTATACCAAAAGGGATGGGATGCGTATTGTAAACAACCCGTCCGACTTACCGGGGCCAAACGAACTGGAAAGCATCGAAGAGCCTTACATTAATGCACAGATCATCACCAAGGCAGACTTTGTCGGACCGGTGATGTCATTGTGTCTGGATAAGCGCGGTGTAGTCAAAAATCAGGTGTATTTGACAACCGACAGGGTGGAAATGACTTTTGAGATGCCACTTGCAGAGATTGTATTCGATTTTTATGACAGGTTGAAGACCATTTCAAGGGGCTATGCCTCATTCGACTACCATCCGATCGGCTACAGGCCCTCCAACCTGATCAAACTGGACATCCTGCTGAACGGCGACCAGGTGGATGCCCTTTCTGCCTTGATTCACAAGGAGAACGCATTTGATTTGGGGAAACGCATTTGCACAAAACTCCGCCAGCTGATCCCACGCCAACAGTTTGACATCGCCATTCAGGCCAGCATCGGAGCGAAGGTGATCGCCCGTGAAACGGTGAAAGCGCTGCGCAAAGACGTAACCGCCAAATGTTACGGTGGCGATATCACCAGAAAGCGGAAGCTTCTGGAAAAGCAGAAAAAAGGAAAAAAACGAATGCGGCAGGTTGGCAATGTAGAAGTACCGCAACAAGCCTTTATGGCCGTTTTAAAGCTTGACGAGTAAATGTTAGATGGATTTGATCAACAGTTGATTAAACACCGTCTTTCCCTGCCACAACTATGGTGATCTCACCTTTTACTGTTCTGGATACAAACTCCTGATGCAAGGAAGCAAGGTCACCCCTGTGATGCGTTTCATACAGCTTACTGATCTCCCTCGACACACAAGCATTGCGATCAGGACCAAGAGAGTCAGATAAATCCTTTAATGTCTTCACCAATCTGTGAGGGGATTCATAAAAAACCATCGTTCGCGATTCACCTAAAAGAGATTCAAGCCGTGTTTTACGACCCTTTTTCACAGGAAGGAACCCTTCAAAACAAAAGCGATCGCACGGAATGCCACTTGCCACCAGGGCAGGGACAAATGCCGTTGGTCCGGGTAAAGCTTCAACGGCGACACCTTGCTTAACGCATGCGCGCACCAGGAGAAATGCCGGATCTGAAATGCCGGGCATCCCGGCATCACTCACAAGTGCCATAGCCTCCCCACCTGCAATGCGTGTCACTATCGATTCCAGTAAACGGTGCTCATTATGCTGGTGAAAGGACAGCATCCTGGTGTCTATGTCATAATGCTTAAACAACTTCCCTGTAACACGGGTATCCTCGCAAAGCACCAGATCGGCCTCCTGCAAAACACGAATGGCTCGAAGCGACATGTCCTCCAGATTGCCAACCGGTGTTGGTATGATAAAAAGTTTTGACAAAACAACAGCTTTTAGTGCATGTAACGACGCTGCACAAAGGCGGCAAGCTTTTCTATCGTTGCAGCTGACTTCCGTGCGTCCCAGGAAAACCGTTTAGCCAGTTCATTCAGGTACTCAAATGCAGCCTCCATATTCTCTTTCTCATTCAAAACACCAATAGATTGATGATATATTTCAATGTCTCCATTAAACAACTCATTGATAAACAAAAACTTCTCATTTACACCAATGACATTTTTAATATTATGGACCGGCTGCTGCTGCATCCTCGCACCTATGCTTTTATCCTCCTTATCACCGGAAATACGCTGATGCAATGAATTATCCGACGCAAGATACTGTTCACCGATTGTCTTTTGCCTGTAAGACGCGAGCAAATCATTAACCGCTTTAGGCTGAGGCTGAGGTTGAGATTGAGGTTGAGATTGAGGTTGAGGTTGAGGTTGAGGTTGAGGTTGAGACTGAGGTTGAGGTTGAGGTTGAGGTTGAGATTGAGGTTGAGGTTGAGATTGAGGTTGAGGTTGAGGTTGAGGTTGAGGTTGAGGTTGAGGTTGAGGTTTTGCCTCAGGTTCATCGGTTAAAGGTTCTTCCAAAGCTTCATCTTGTGGGTCATGCTTTGCCGGACCGGGTGCAACCTGATGCTTTTCTTGCTGAATACCCGGGGCTTGTTTCAGCAATTCCAGTCTGCGGTACAGCAGTCGCAGGTCATCCTTTACCAGGTCGATATCAAGGGTCATATCCTTTTCAGGACAATATCTTTGTATTTCCCTGGTTCTGTTAGAAATATCTTCAATAAGATTCGTGATCTCTTCTTTGATGCGATTACAATCCATAATAAACTAAAATTTATCAGCAATTCTTCTTCAGGAATCAAAACGATGTAAAGTTATTGTTTATTTTTGTGATGAAGAGCTGTTTTTTTATTCGGATTTGATTTCAATCCGTTTTTTATCCTTATTTGACTCATGTTTCTGGAAAACGAACACGACAGAGCCCGGCGCAGGGGATGGATTGAGGTGATATGCGGCAGCATGTTCTCCGGTAAAACGGAGGAGCTGATCCGTCGTTTGAAGCGGGCCCGCATTGCAAAGCTCAAGGTTGAAATATTTAAGCCCGGCTTAGACAACCGCTATGACGAAGAAAAGGTGGTATCTCATGATGCCAATGAAATACAGTCAACCCCTGTTCCATCTTCTGCGAATATTCTGCTGATGGCTAATGATGTGGATGTTGTTGGGATTGATGAGGCCCAGTTTTTTGATGCAGGACTGCCGGATGTTTGCAATCAACTTGCCAACTCGGGTATCCGTGTGATTGTAGCCGGCCTTGACATGGATTATACCGGCAAACCATTCGGCCCTATACCCAGCTTGCTTGCTACAGCTGAATACATCACCAAGGTTCACGCCATTTGTTTACATTGTGGACATCTTGCCCAGCATTCACACCGGATCATTGACAACGACAAGCTTGTAGTTCTGGGGGAAACGGATGCTTACGAGCCCCTATGCAGAAGCTG
>SKTA01000264.1 GCA_007122745.1 Bacteroidales bacterium | reverse complement strand
CGGCGATCCGGATTGGGATGTATTGCTCGACATTGACGCTTTGTCGGAGGCCGACAACGTGCCTTGGGTTTACCGTGGCGCAAGTAGTCTGGCTCCCGACTATGACCTGTATATCGTGTCGCTCTCGCGTGGCGGTGCCGACGCCGTTGAGATGCGGGAGTGGGACATCCGCACCCGCTCTTTCGTGGATGAAGGTTTCTACCTGCCGGAAGCCAAAGGAGGCGTTAGCTGGCTAAACGACAGCACCCTGCTCGTATCGACCGACTTTGGCGAGGGCTCGCTGACAAGTTCAGGGTATGCCAGGCAAGTCAGGAAATGGCACCGTGGCATGCCCATCAGTGAGGCCACCCTGCTTTACGAAGGCGCGTATGAGGACGTAAGTGCCTCAGGCGGCGTGATAAATACCAACGACGGCCGTTACGCCTTCATCTATCGCGCCATCGATTTCTTCAGTCGCCACGTATACTATCTCGACGGTGAAACACCCATCAGGCTCAAGATACCCGCAGACGCTTCCATAAGCGGCCTGCACAAAAAACAACTTATCCTTGAGCTCAAGTCTGACTGGTTTGTCGACGATCACGTCTTCCGGCAGGCCTCGCTGGTGAGCATTGACTTCGAGTCGCTCATCGACGGGCGCTACGACGTATCGCTGATCCACGAGCCGGGGCCGCGCAGCAGCATCTCAAGGGTGACAACCACCAAAAACCACCTCCTGGTGAGTAAGCTGAACAACATCGTCAGTGAGCTTTACAGTTACACATTAGACGGCAACGGTTGGAAGGCGCGCCATATAGACGCTCCGGGGATGGGCACCATTCGCCTGGGATCCACCGAACGCTACTCCGACGACTTTTTCTTTTACTACCAAAACTTTCTGACCCCTTCGTCGCTGTTTTTCGCCAGTGCTGAAACGCTCGACACACGGTTGTTGCGCTCGGCGCCCGCCTTTTTCGACAACGAAGGCTTCGAGGTATGGCAGCACGAAGCGGTGTCGGCCGACGACACCCGAATCCCTTACTTTGTGGTAGGCCGCAGCGATATGCCGCTCGATGGAAGCAACCCCACTTTGCTTTATGCTTACGGTGGATTTGAATCGTCGATGCTTCCCTCTTACTCTGCCTTGCGTGGCAAGTCGTGGCTGGAGAACGGCGGCGTGTATGTGCTTGCAAACATCAGGGGCGGTGGTGAATTCGGGCCGCAATGGCACCAGGCAGGCCTTAAGGAAAACAGGCAACGGGTTTTTGACGACTTTCACGCTGTAGCAGAAGACCTGATAGAGAAAGGCATCACCTCCGGCAAAAGGCTGGGCATACAAGGTGGCAGCAACGGCGGCCTTTTGGTGGGCGTTGCATTCACACAACGTCCGGAGCTCTACGGGGCCGTAGTGTGCCAGGTGCCGCTGCTCGATATGCAGCGCTACCATAAGCTGCTGGCTGGCGCCAGCTGGATCGGCGAATATGGAAACCCCGACATCCCCGAAGAGTGGGCCTACATCAGGGAATACTCTCCATACCACAACATCAGGGAAGGCCTGGACTACCCCACGGTGCTCTTTACCACCTCCACCCGCGACGACAGGGTGCACCCGGGACACGCCCGCAAGATGGTAGCAAAAATGATGGATATGGGCTACCCGGTGTATTACTGGGAAAATATGGAGGGAGGTCATGCCGGTGCGTCGACCAACGAACAGCGCGCAAAGAGCTTCGCCCTGACATACAGCTACCTGAAGATGATGCTGTTTGATTAACAGTCACTATTAAACCAACCGGCAAACCATTGTCAGCATTGATGTATTAAAACCTGTATTCTTTGTGTTTTTTTGTATTTGATAGGCAGATGCTTCTTTATGCAAGAGTTTTGATCTTTGAAACTGCATACAAAGGCACATTGACCAAACCGTCCCCAACACGATAGTCTGAAATGGAGAGATGAAGCGCAAAGCACCTGCTATCATCAGGTGAATCCCTGGTGTAGTAAGCTTACATCGCACAGTATTGGTTGTTTATGTACATTTTCGGACAATTCGTTTCAATAACGTACAATACAGATATATGTAGTTTCATCAGCAGTTTTCTTATGTGCTGATTATTATACACATAGACTGTTTGGGGCAAAAATTGATATCAAAAAATCATTATTAACTTAATGGTATTGATATTATGAAAAAATACGTATTGTTGTTTGCCATGTCCTTCTTGCTCTTATCAGCCTGCGAAAAGGATTCAGATTACGGTCCTGAACCCCCTGTGGAAGAGGAAGAGGAAGAGGCTGTATTGTGGGAGCCTGTTGACGGCATGCATAGCGTCGGTGTGCTTAATCTTCATTTGGCTAAAGATGCGCTGATGGCCCTTACTCAGAACCACCTGTTTACGGTTGATGTGGAAGAAAAGACCTCAGATGAATACTTTTTGGGAGTTTTTAGTGAAGCACGTGGTACGGAGATAAATGATCAGTTTTTTGTTAAGATTGAATCACCAAGGATTTTTGTTTATAATACGGAAAATCCGGATCAGTATGCCAGTTTTGACATCAAGGACCATTT
>SKTA01000106.1 GCA_007122745.1 Bacteroidales bacterium | reverse complement strand
TCCTGTCTCAGTTACCACAAAGGCACGACACATTATATTATGATGCTGTGTGATCGGCTCGAGCATCGGCAGGCAGGGAGAAATAAAAGACAGAGCCCTCGCCCTCTTTGCTTTCGACCCAGATTTTGCCTCCAAGCATTTCTACGTATGATTTAGAGATGGCCAATCCCAAACCTGCCCCCTGCCGGGCCATTTTGTCTTCTATATCAGCCTGTACAAAACGCTTGAATATTGCCTCCTGCCGGTCTTCCGGAATTCCAATGCCCGTGTCTTTAACATAAAATTGCAGAAACGCACGGCCGTTCTTCTCCACGATACTGTAACCAAGTTCAATAACTCCTTTTTCGGTGTATTTGATGGCGTTTTTAACAAGGTTCATCAAGATGGAGTATAGTTTATCTTCATCTGTTGAAATGGTGGCTTGCTCTGCCGGCAGGGGCGTATGAACCAAAAGCCTCAGACTTTTTGCTTCCACCTCAGGTTTGAAAAAAACGTAAGTGTATTCTATGGGTTCATTAATATTCAATTTAGATAATTTGATATCCATTAAGCCCGACTCTATTCTTGACATATTGATAATATCATCTATGATGTTAAGCATCCTGGCGCTGCTCTTTTCTATGAGTTTTATGTAGTCACCCCTGTCAGCACTTTCAAGATCCGGCCTTTTAAGAAGTTCTGCAAAACCCAATATGCCATTCATGGGTGTACGTATCTCGTGGCTCATGTTGGCCAGGAAAGCAGATTTCAGCCTGTCACTTTCTTCCGCCTTTTCCTTGGCACTTATCAGGTCCTCGATCATTTTCTGCTTTTCAAGATAGATGCCTGTTTCGTGGGCTACCAACTCAAACAGAGTAACATCAAAGTCACTGTATGCATTTGGATTGGTATAATGCTGTATCACCATCACACATGCCACCTGTTTCTGGATAAATATAGGAACACCCAGCCAGCAGGCTGAATCGGTACCCAGTACTTCAAGATTGTATTTGAGGCTGAATGTGTTTATCTCATCTCCTTTCAGATAAACTGTTTTACCAAGTTTAACGACCTGTCCGGAAATGGATTGGCTTGCGGGCCATTCGTCAAAATTGTCCATTTCATCGCGAAAAATCAGCGGCTTCAAGGTATCCTTTTCAGGATGATAACAGGCCACAAAAAAGTTGGTAGTGTCAAAAAGATGACTCAATTCGTCCCTGACGGTTTCAAGAAAATCTTCGGTGTTATTGGCTGTGTGAATTTTTTTGGCAATGCTAAACTGGATTTTCTGAGCGGTTTCGGCCCTTTTTCGTTCGGTAATATCCCGGGCGGTTACTATAATGCAGTCTTTTCCAAAATATTTTCCTTTGTTGATGATTGTTTCTTTTGGAAAAACCTCTCCGTTTTTTCTTTTGCCCCAAAACTCAATTCTTTGTGAAACCCCCGTTTCTGAAACTTTAGATATAGTTGTTTTGAGTGCCTCCAGATCATTGAGGCCGGGTGCTGATACATGGGACGGACTTTTTCCTATTAATTCTTCTTTTGTGTAACCGTACATTTTTTCTGCACCCCTATTGATGTCCACGAAGACTCCATCATCATAATGCACATAAATGGCCTCTGTCAATGAATTAAATATGCCTTCGTAGGTGTCTTTTGTGATTTTGGTTCTCTCATCACTTTCCCGGCGAGCCTCCTCTGCATTTTTTCTTTCATCTATGTTGTGAGCAGAAATGGACATGCCCAATAAATTATCATCATCATCATAAACGGGGTAATAGTTGATATGAAACCAGTGATCACCCATTTTTGCCTCATGATTTAGATGCTCACCCTCAAATACCTTTTGCGTAAGATGTACAAAATTGTCGAATTCATTATCAGAGAAATATACCCTAAAGTCATTCATTTCGCGTAATGGTTTGTCGAAAACCAACATTGCATTTTTCTGTGCTTGCTTGTTGAAGGAAAGAATTTTATAATCAGTGCCTATTAAAACAATGCCTTCGGTGGTACTATTCATAATGGCTTTTAGCTTATACGCTGAATCATGGAGAAGGCTGTTGGTGTTTTTCATCGGTTGGTGGGTTGAAGGATTTATCTATAATAACATTTCAATTATTTATATTGTTTGCTGTTTTTTATTTTTTTACGTGTCAACTTGAGTTACTTGAATTATTATACGAAAATAAGAAATGCTTTGCAACACACATAGTATTTCGATGTGTGAATGTTATACAAAAGACCATTTTGATTCACAACCCGATAAATGAGAATATCAAGCAAGAGCAAGTTATTCCTGTTTTCCGGATTGATTTTTTAACCAAACGTAATTTACACATAATCTATTTGTTAATTAATTGCTTTTTGAAAAATGGGTGTCCCACCTGGAAAACACTTGACTTCCGCATTTGATGGATCTGCGTTCAAAATCTAGGCATCTTCAATTGAAGAGATATCAGCAAGCAGGCCGCGAGCACAGCCGTAAGCATATTGAAACGATCCTTGCACGTGGTGCTGTGCGGCTCGGCCTGCGCGGATTGAAGATGCCGTAGATTTTAGCAGATGCATCAGAAGC
>SKTA01000253.1 GCA_007122745.1 Bacteroidales bacterium | reverse complement strand
CAGGCTGTTTACACCGTAACACAGGCGGATATCGATGCCGGAGGTGTGACCAACCAGGCACTGGCACAAGCCGAAGGCCCGGATGGAACTGAGGTTGATGACCTGTCAGATGACACCAGCACAGATGACGGAGATGACGATCCAACGGTAACCCCGATTACGCAGGATCCTAATATTTTCATTACTAAGGTTGCTACCGAGGCCACTTATGCCAGTGTAGGCGATGTGATCACCTACACCATCGCGGTCGAAAACACCGGCAACGTCACCATCACCGATATCGATGTAGTGGATGACCTCACAGGTGACAGCTGGACGGTCGCAAGCCTGGTGCCCGGCGACAGTGAAACATTTATCGCCACTTACACCATAACCCAGAACGACCTGGATAATGGTAGCGTGCTGAACACAGCCATAGCCAGCGGTACAGATCCGAACGACGACAACGTCACCGACAGCGACGATGAAACCATCACGTCAACATGTATCCAAATCGAAGCATGGGTCTATCTCGAAGGTTCTGCTATTGATCCGGGTGGGTTCGAATCATACACCCTACCGATGAGAACCTCTTTGAATGACCTCGGTGTGCTGCCCGGCCAAACATTTAACGATCTGTTCTTCGGAGAACACTATACACCACCAGGTCAGCCTTACAACGTGGAACCATGGAATTATGATGGCAATGAAGGAGATGCCTTTGATTCACAAGGAGACATCTCTAATGGCAAAGCAGGTTATCCGGAAACCGTTGTTGACTGGGTGCTTGTTTCACTCAGGGAAGATCCTGATGGAACAGGTGGTCCTGTATGCCAGGCTGCGGCATTATTGCATAATGATGGCACAATAGAATTTGTGAATGGCGGATTCGCTTGCTGCAACATTGACCTGAATGGTAGCTACTATTTGGTTGTCGAACACCGAAACCACCTGATCGTCATGTCTCATGAAGCAATAGATGTGATCGATGGCAAAATAACCTATGACTTCAGATCCCAGCAGGGATACATTGATGATCCCTTTGAGTTTGGTACATTTGTTAGTCAGAAAGAAATTTTACCAGGGGTGTTTGCAATGTTTGGAGGCAACGGTGAGCAGGCAGCAGGCCCGCAAGCCGATACTGATATCAACTTTGATGACAGAGTGTTCTGGGAAACTGAAAATGGTGTTTTTGCAAGATACAGAAATGGTGATTATAACATGAATGCCGATACCAACTTCAATGACCGAACACTATGGGAACTGAACAACGGAAAGTTTACCAGTGTTCCAAGAGATTAAAGACATCACAAACAGACAGAAATAAAAGAACATTTTAAGACCCGTATAAAGAACCATACTCATGAAAAGTTCAACATATAATAAATGGGGTAAGCTTCACAAACAATATCCGGACTGGAAATTACTCATGGCAATTTTTTCTTTCCTGTTGTTTTTTGGGATGAAAGGGTTTTCTGAAACACCAACGATCACGGTTCGTTTTGCTACACCCGAATTTGATTGCGACACACAATCCTATTGTCTTGATGTGGAGTTTCAATCCGACATTCCCGATCAGCAACTGTTTGGAATGAACGTGCGTTTCTTTTTTGATGACGACGTACTTGAATTTGTAGCTTTTGTTGATTTTGAGGAAGGTTATAATGCTGTTAATCCGAATCCACCCTTTGTAAACACCGGTAACCCAAATAGCGGGCCGGGTTTATTCAATTTTGGCGGTGCAGCAACCTATGTGAATGGCGCCATGCAATTTGTCGTTCCTGGAGCTGACCCCATTTTTATCTCCACAACAGACTGGACAAGACTATATAGTATTTGCTTTAACATTAAAGACCCGGATGCCTTTGGTGTTGATAATTTTTGCCCAAGTGTTGTGTGGGATCTGGAAGAAGATCCGGAAAATGGTGGCTTCCTGGCTGGTAGCGACGGAGTGGTAATTACTGTCGTTGCCCCATCAGGAGACAAATCCACCCCGATAGCCGGAACATTTGACCATTTCGCGGGTATGGAATTTGACTTTAACAATCTTTTTCAACCTGGTTTTAAAAACCCTGCAGACAATAATATGAATCGATCTGCTGAGTCCGCACCCTCTATTGAAAATGTTGTTCAGTTAAACTGGGAATATTCCGGTAACCCTGATGTTACCCCATGGGGATCTCCTGTTGAAGAAGTATGTGTAGATACATTCTGTGAATCCGAACTGTCTGTGACAAAGACCGCCGATCTGCAAATGTTTGATGCCGTCGGACAAGTGATAACCTACACCATCTTGGTCGAAAACACCGGCAATGTCACCATCACTGATATCGACGTGGTGGATGACCTCACTGGCGACGCGTGGTTTATCGCAAGCCTTGCACCCGGTGAGAGCGAGTCTTTTATCGCAACTTACACCATCACACAGAATGATTTGGATGCAGGCAGTGTGCTGAACACCGCGACAGCAGCAGGAGAAGGTCCTGAAGGTGACCCGGTTGAGGATGAGGACACCGAAACCATCAGCACTGACCCGGTTGCAGAATTAACTGTTACCAAGACCGCTGATGTCCCGACAT
>SKTA01000029.1 GCA_007122745.1 Bacteroidales bacterium | reverse complement strand
CAGGGGTCGCATAATTGTAGCAATCAATGGCAAATTTCATTTCTCGACCCCGCAGGGGTCGCATAATTGTAGCAATCAATGGCAAATTTCATTTCTCGACCCCGCAGGGGTCGCATATTTATTACCAAAAACTATTTCCTTCCAAAATCGGCGGGAATCTCCCCCCAGGCCTCGGTATGCCATTTAAGGATGTCGTTGGTCCAGGTGTTTTGCTTGAGCCAGTGCTCTGCCCGTTGGATCAGCTCAAAAAGAGAGGCATTTTCTACTGAGGGTGTCACCTTTGTTTTGGCCTTTTTGTTTTTGACCCAGGTAAGTGCAGTTTTTGAATCTGTGTAGATCGGCCGGTTAATCTGATGCTTTTTGCACCAGGCCAGGGCGTGTACAATTGCTAAAAATTCGCCGATGTTGTTTGATCCTTTTTCGAAAGGCCCCATCTTGAAAAAAACAGCCCCGCTTTTTGTATCCACACCTTGGTATTCCATGCGGCCTGTTTTTCCATTGCAGGCAGCATCCACCGAAATGCTGTCCATCACAGGCCTTCCATATTTTCGAAGCTGCTCCGGTGTCAGCTTTTCCTTTTTGTTGTTTATACCAATATGGTTTGCATAATTATCCTCATAGGCTTCCCAGGCCTTTTCCTCATCAGGAAATGATTTGTATATGGCTCCGGGATAGCCCTCCACAGCGCGGCTGCATGCCTTCCAGCTGTCAAAAACACCGGTTTCGTTGCCACGCCATACGGTGTAATACTTTTTCCCGGACTTTGACTTAGCCATTGCGTGTGTGTTATGGTTTCCATTTCGGTTACCAGGGGGTCAAATAAATCAAAAGCTGATATCTTTTACGTTGAGCTGCAGGCTTACTTTGCCGTTCCACTCATTTTCTTCGATCTGGTAAGCGATGTTAAAAAACTTATTCGCCTGTATTTTCGGAAGTTGTCTTCCTTGTTGAAAGGCAATTGCAGGCAATTCAGCAGATCCTGTTTCGGGCTGAGTGACCTTAAACTTAAGATGTTTATTACCTACGACACGCACGCTGCCTTGTGTTGAACACTGGCGGGATATGAACACCGGATTTGGGTTTCCTGGTCCGAACGGGGCAAATTGCTTCAGGATTCGGAAAAACTTACCCGGTATCTGATGCAGTTTGATCTCCGCATGTATCTCAATCTGTGGCACCAGCATTTCGTCGGTAATGGTTTCTTCAACTACTTGTGCGAATTTTTGGCGAAACCCTTTCAGGTTTTCCGGACGCAGGCTTAGTCCGGCGGCATATTTGTGTCCGCCGAAGTGCTCTAAAAGGTCACTGCAGGCATCGATGGCATTGTACACATCAAAGTCTTTTACACTTCTGGCCGATCCTGTGATCAGGCCGTTCGATTCTGTAAGGATTACTGTAGGACGATAATATGTCTCGATCAATCTTGATGCTACGATACCGATCACTCCTTTGTGCCAGTTCGGGTCATATAAAACGGTTGCTTTTGCCGTTTTCATGCCCGGGTCGTTGCTGATTACGGCAAGGGCCTGTTTCGTAATGTCGGTATCCAGGCTTCTTCGTTCGGTATTGTTTTCATTGATGTCGATGCTCAACTCGTGGGTTTCTCTCATCTCTTTGCAGACAAGAAGGTCGACTGCTTTTTTCCCTTTCTGTATTCTGCCGGCGGCATTGATTCGGGGGCCGATAAGAAACATCAGGTCAGAAATGCTGATCTCTCTTGTGAATGCCGTGGATGCATCGGGTACAGCCTTACGGAAAACATTGCTGTAAAAGAGGATCGACTCAAAACCTGCCCTGGGGTTAAAGTTAAGCCTTTTGAGTCCATAGTATGCCAGTATCCGGTTTTCACCGGTGATGGGTACTACGTCAGCGGCAATGCTTACAACAACCAGGTCCAGAAACTTTTCAAGCCCTTCCGGGGGGAGCCTCCTTTTTTGGTAAAAAGCCTGCGCCAGCTTAAATCCCAGTCCGCATCCCGAAAGCTCCCTGTATGGGTAGGAGCAATCGTTTTGTTTTGGGTCTACCACGGCGAGGGCTGAAAGGGGCTGATCACCCGGACGGTGATGATCAATTACAATGAAGTCGATTCCCTTTTCCCTGGCATAATCGACCTGCCGGTACGCCTTGATTCCACAGTCAAGTGAGATGATCAGTTTTACACCTGTTTCCTTGGCATAATCAATGCTTTGAAATGATACGCCATATCCTTCGGTGTATCGATCCGGTATGTAATAATCAACATTGCTGTGAAAGTCTTTGAGAAGATCGTATGTGAGGGCAACAGCCGTTGTGCCGTCCACATCGTAGTCTCCGTATATGAGAATGCGCTCGCCTCGCTCTACAGCCTGTTCGATACGCTCCACGGCCACGTCCATGTCCTTGAGCAGGAAAGGGTCGTGCAGGTTATCCAGTGACGGACGGAAAAAATCATGTGCCTCCCGATATGTGTTGATGCCCCGCTGCGTTAGCAAGCGGGCCAGCGTATGGTCAATTTTCAGGCTGGTGGCAAGCTTCTCAACGATGTCTTTTTCTGCTACATCGTTTTGCAGCATCCACCTTTT
>SKTA01000081.1 GCA_007122745.1 Bacteroidales bacterium | reverse complement strand
GCGGCGCAAACAGCATCGTAGCCTACTGTCTGCGTATCACCGACGTGGACCCCATTGAGCTTGATCTCTACTTCGAACGCTTCATCAATCCCAGGCGTTCCAGTCCGCCCGACTTCGACATCGACTACTCCTGGAAGGAACGGGATCAGGTGCTTGACTACATCTTCAAGCGCTACGGCAGCGAACATACTGCGCTGCTGGGCACCATCAGCACCTTCCGGCGCAAGTCATCCCTTCGCGAGCTGGCAAAAGTGTACGGACTTCCCAAACAAGAAATCGATGCACTGGTGTCGGGAAAAGAAATACGCCACCAACAGGGATCTGTCAACGCACATATCTCCAATATGGCAAAACAACTGGCTGATTTCCCGAACCTCAGGAGCATCCACGCAGGTGGTGTGCTGATTTCGGAAAAGCCCATCTGCTGCTACTCGGCACTCGATATGCCACCAAAAGGACTGCCAACCGTCCAATGGGACATGTATACCGCTGAGGAACTCGGCTTTGAGAAAATTGACATCCTTAGTCAGCGCGGCATCGGCCATATCAACGACAGCGTTCAGCTCATTAAAAACAACAAGGGTGTCGCCGTTGATGTCCACCGGGTAGAAGCATTCAAGACAGACGAGAAAGTAAAAGCCTTGCTTCAGTCAGGCGAAACAACAGGATGTTTTTATGTAGAAAGTCCGGCCATGCGCGGGTTGCTAAAAAAACTCAAATGCGACAACTACATCAGCCTGGTAGCAGCCAGTTCCATTATAAGACCCGGGGTTTCCCGATCGGGGATGATGCAAACCTATATTAAAAGGTTTCACAACCCGGATGGCTTTGAATACCTCCACCCCATAATGAAAGAACAGCTGAAGGAAACCTTTGGTGTCATGGTATATCAGGAAGATGTGATCAAGGTCTGTCACCATTTTGCCGGTCTTGACCTGGCAGATGCAGATGTGTTGCGCCGTGCCATGAGCGGAAAATACCGTTCAAGAAAAGAGATGCAGCGCATCGTTGACCGCTTTTTTGAAAGCTGCCGCAACAAAGGGCATCCTGAACCACTCATCCGGGAGGTGTGGCGACAAATCGAATCTTTTGCCGGTTATTCCTTCTCCAAAGCACACTCCGCATCATTTGCCGTTGAAAGCTATCAGAGCCTTTACCTGAAAGCACATTACCCGCTTGAGTTTCTCACCGCAGTAGTCAACAACTTTGGTGGTTTCTACCAAACGGAGGTGTATCTGAATGAAGCAAGACGCTACGGAGCAAACATCGAATGTCCCTGTGTCAATCGCAGCAGTTATACCACAGTCATTCGCGGAAGCGATATCTTCATTGGTTTCATTCACATCAGGGATCTCGAGCACAAGATAGCCAAAAAGATCTGCCGGCTGCGGAAAGAAGATGGTCCGTACCAAAACCTTGAGGATTTTTATCAGCGCACCGGACTGCCACTGGAGCAATTGCTCTTGCTCATCCGCATCAACGCCATTCGTTTCACAGGTAAATCCAAAACCCATCTGCTGTGGCAGGCGCATCTGATGTGCAGCAAACGAAAACCCACACTACCTCTGCTATTTAAACCGCAGGCAAAGGAGTTCATCTTCCCGGAACCGGAGTACAATGCGATCCAGAATGCGTATGATGAAATGGAACTGCTTGGTTTTACGGTTTCCATGAGCCCGTTCGACATGATCGGGTCCTCATTCAGAGGGGATATTATGGCAAAAGATATGCTGTCTTATACCGGTCGTGAAGTAAGGATGACCGGATGGCTCATCCATATAAAATATGTCCGTACAATCCATAACGATTTGATGCATTTTGGCTGCTTTCTGGATGCCGAAGGTACTTTTTTCGACACCGTACATTTTCCGGAAACGTTAAAAAGTTGGCCTTTTCGGGGAGAAGGCATATACCTTCTTCTGGGACGCATCACGCAATCTTTTGGCTATCCTTCGCTGACCATACAAAAAGTGGCACGTATGCCGGTGAAACCAAACCCGGCAAGCCAGGCTGATATAAAATGCTTACAATCAAGAATTTTGGAAAGATATAAATAATATCTTATGAAATCTTAATAAATAATTTTTAAAAAGAAGAAAAAAATTGTTTATATTTAAAACGTATTTAATCAATCAAAATTTATTAATAAATAATTTATTTAAACCAAAAAGCTATGATGAGATTTTTACGATTATTAATTGCATGCTTTGTGCTGTTTTTTACAGCTGGAGCAGTTGCCCAGGAATCAACTGGATTTGCCGACAATCAGGATGAAATCAACTGGGCTGTTCTTGAAGAACAGGGAATTGAAGCGAATGTTGCCCAAGGTCTGGTGAATGCCCGGGGTGAGTCTATCCTTGATTTTATTCCGGCAACCGGACTTCTGCTGATGCCGGAAAGTGGAGATGAGAAGGTGATTGCTTTCGACCCTGCTGACGGCAGCCTGATCGATGAGTTTTTCTTCCCGGGTGACGAAGTGAATCTGACCACACCCATTCAGGTTATATGGAACTTTTTTGGCACCAGCTTCCTGATCTCAGACCAATTGAAACGACTCGTGCAGCAATACAGCATTGATGGCGACT
>SKTA01000100.1 GCA_007122745.1 Bacteroidales bacterium | reverse complement strand
TCATGACATCACCCATTTTTTCTTCGGGCACCATAACTTCAACATCATAGATGGGTTCCATAATTTTCGGGCCTGCGTTTTTGAAAGCATCTTTGAACGCATGTCGTCCGGCAAGCTTGAATGAGATCTCATTTGAGTCGACCGGGTGCATTTTGCCATCATAAACATTCACAATGATATCGCGGGCATACGATCCGGTTAGCGGGCCTTCTTCAATTTTTTCCATAATCCCTTTCAGGATGGCCGGCATAAAGCGTGCATCGATCGAGCCACCAACAATACAATTGTTAAAAACAAGTCGTCCGCCCCAGCTAAGTTCGTGGATATCCTGTTTACGTACAGGGAACTCTGTTTGGTTCGGTTTGTCTTCTATGTATGGTTCAATCATCATGTATACCTCACCAAATTGTCCGGCACCTCCTGACTGTTTTTTGTGGCGATAGCTGGATTTGGCATCTTTTGTAATCGTTTCACGATAGGGGATCTTAGGTGGTAAGAATTCGACATCTACCTTGTGGATTTGCTCCAACATCCATTTTGCCACATTCAGGTGCATCTCTCCTTGTCCGGAGATAATCATTTGCTTCAGCTCTTTTGACTGTTCAAACAGCAAAGTTGGGTCAATGTTATTCATTTCCCTGAGAATGGTACCCATTTTTTCCTCATCGCCGGTATTTTTTGCTTTTACAGCCATCCGGTATTTGGGTTCCGGGAAAATGATTTCAGAAACCTGTACACCCTGGTTTTTTGATGTCGTAAGGGTATTGTTGGTATTTGTGTCTTTTAATTTGATGGTAGCAGCAATATCACCGGGCATTACCTTTTCTACCTTTTGTCTGTTTTTACCTGCAACCAGAAAGATTTGAGAGAGACGTTCCTTGGAAGATGTATTTGTATTGATCAGGTCTGCTGATTCTGAAATAGTACCTTCATAGATTTTGAAAAATGAAAGTTCCCCGAGGTGAGGTTCAATAGCAGTTTTGAAAACAAAAGCGACGGTTTCTTTACTTTCGTCAAATCCGAACTCGTTTCCTTTGTCATCAAGTGTTGGCGGGACCTCTGTGGGCGAAGGCAGGCTTTCTGAAATAAACTCCATAAAACGTGAAACACCCTGATTATTCTTTGCAGAGGCACACATGATGGGAAACATGGTTCGTGTTGCAATACCTTGTTTTATCCCTTTTGAAAGTTCTTCCTCGGTCAGGGTTCCATTTTCAAAAAAGATCTCCATTAATGCTTCTTCGCTTTCAGCAGCCGCTTCAATGATGGCGTTTCTATATTCTTCAGCTTTTTCTTTTTCTGAGTCGGGAATATCAAGCACTTCAGGTTTTTCTCCTTCAACAGGAAACTTGAACATTTTCATTTTCAACACATCCACAACGCTGTCAAAACCATGTCCGGCATTTACAGGATACTGGGCAACGATGGCTTTCTCTCCAAACTGGGTTTTCAGCTGCCTGACAGCCTCTTCAAAGTTTGTTTTTTCATGTTCCAACTGGTTCATAAGAAAAACAGCAGGCTTTTCCAGTCTGATAATTTGCCGCCATGTGATCTCTGTTCCAACTTCAACGCCATTCTGTGAATTGATAACCATTACGGCGGTATCAGTCACCTTCAGCGCAGCAATCACCTCACCGATAAAATCATCAAAGCCGGGTGTATCAATGACATTGATTTTTTTGCCGGAGTATTCGGCATACAGGACTGTTGAGGAAACCGAGGCTTGTCTTTCAAGCTCTATTTCACGATAATCAGATACAGAGTTCTTATCGTCAACAGAACCTCTTCTTTTAATCACGCCACCTTCAAGAAGCATCGCTTCTGCGAGCGTGGTCTTACCTGCCTTTGCTCCTCCAACGAGGGCAATGTTTTTCAATTCATTTGTCTGATAAACTTTCATAACAACTTCAAGGTATTTAAGGGTATATAATTCGGTTTTAAAAAAGCGGCTAAAGTTAAGAAAAATATACGGAAGCGGTTGAAAAAAAGCAAAAATTATGACACCTAAGTGTCTAAATTGCAAATGAAACCAGCTTGACAAACTCTGAGAGTCTGTTTTTAATATCCTGTTCCGAGATATCCATCAGGCGGTTTGTGCCAAATTTTTCCACCACAAAGCTGGCAAGGGCAGATCCGTATATGACTGCCTTTTTCAGATTCTCAAATGAGGTGTCCCCTGTTTTGGTAAGATAGCCCATAAATCCGCCGGCAAAGGCATCTCCGGCCCCTGTTGGGTCCTTCACTTCCTCTAGGGGCATTGCCGGTGCATGAAATATTTTGTCATAATAAAACAGCAACGCACCATACTCGCCGCGCTTAATGATAAGAATTGGCGGGCCCATTTCCCTGATTTTTTTTGCTGCCCGAATCAAAGAATACTCGCCGGACAGCTGCCTGGCCTCTTCTTCATTGATGGTGAGTACATCAACCATGGATATGACTTCAAGCAAGTCGTTCCAGGTTTTTTCCATCCAGAAGTTCATGGTGTCCATACAAACAAGCTCAGGTTTGCTGTTCATCTGGTCAATTACTTTTTTCTGGATACAGGGTGTCAAATTTCCCAACATCAGGAATCTGCTGTTGCGGT
>SKTA01000175.1 GCA_007122745.1 Bacteroidales bacterium | reverse complement strand
TGCCGCACAATATCGGAATCAGCCGCAACAGCTTTTTGCCGAGTATCATCACGAGCACGGTTACGGCCAGCGCCGACATCGATACAATAAGCGCCTGGCTTTCGGGAAAAAGAACGGCAGCACCGTCGCCGGTTTTTCCCATTGCCATATTTACGGCCACGGGTGCCAAAACGAGTCCGATAACCATTATGACGGGTCCGGTGACAATCGGTGGCAGCAACTTATGCAGGAAGCCGCTGCCTTTCCAGCGTATCAGCAGCGACAACAGCATGTAAAACACCCCTGCTGCCATCAGTCCGCACATGGTGGCCGGTATGCCCCAAGTCTGCACACCATAGATGATGGGTGCAATAAACGCAAACGAGCTGGCCAGAAATATGGGTACCCGGCCTTTTGTGATCAGCTGAAAAAGCAGCGTGCCGGCACCGGCGGTAAACAAGGCCACGTTTGGGTTAAGCCCCGTCAGCAATGGCACTAGTACCAATGCCCCAAAGGCAACGAAAAGCATCTGGGCGCCCAGCAGGGCACCGCTTTTTCTGAATTCGTACTTGTCGTTCATAAATCGGATTGGTAAAATTTCTTAAAAATACAATTTTTAATTATCATCTGAACTATTGGGAAGGTCGTTTTGTTAACATATGATTGATAAACAAATGTATATGTAACACACACCAATGACTTGCTTATTAAACAACTATTTATATCTTTGTATGTGTAATTATTAACTAAAACTCTACTTGAATGAAACACCGTGTTACTTTTTTTCTTACCATCTGTTTGGTGGCTGCCGCCTCCTTAATTTTTGCACAAACAGCTCAGCAGCCTGCGAATTATGGCACAACTGGTGCCGGAACAGATACCAACCCATATCAAATCGCCACCTGGCAAAACCTATACTGGCTCAGCCAGAACTCCGAACACTGGGATGCTCATTTTATTCAGACTGCGAACATAGACTTTGGAACCGCCAGCCCTCCCATACAGGAATGGGATGGAGGCAAAGGGTGGACGCCGATTGGCTTTTTTTGCCCATTTTCCGAAACAGGCAACAATCCATTCACAGGCGAATATGATGGTGGTGGGCACGCTATCACTGGTCTGTTTGCCAACAGGGCTGAAATGGGCGATGGAGACCTTCAACCCCCACCGGGTGAAGGTCACCCGGAAGACCCCGAAATCTGCCCCTTAACATCTGTCGGCCTTTTTGGCTCTGTGGATGGAGCGGTGATTCGCGACCTTAACCTCATTGCTGTTGACATGTCAGGACTTTCAGGTGTTGGCGCACTGGCTGTTGAAACAATATTTAGTACAGTAGAAAACGTGTCAGCGTCTGGAACTGTTTCAGGGGCTGAAGCAGTTGGAGGTTTGATAGGGGTTGCTGTAAACTCCAATATTACCGATGTGTCAAGCTCAGTCAATGTTAGCACTGTTAGTTTTTCAGGTGGTCTGCTGGGTGCCGCATTTGAAAGCACCATTCGTAACTCCTTTGCAACGGGTTCCATTACGGCTGATGGAGAATTTTCCCCTGGGGAGCTTGGTCTACCTGGTCCACAAGGTGGAATGCTTGCTGCTTCCGGAATGGCTGATCGGCGATACAGCCGGAGCTCCGGATCATCCACCAGCGGTTATCGCTCCTCCGGGTTCGCCATTGGCGGCTTTATCGGGGATGCAGTCTCGAGTACCATTGAACAGTCATACAGCACGGGAGACGTTCAGGGGGGAGTTGAAACAGGAGGGTTTGCCAGTTACATTTCCGGTAACACAGTTATTCGTGAGTCATTCAGCACCAGTAGTGTTAGCGGAGCTCGTCATGTAGGCGGTTTTATAGGTTATGCATTTTCCGGTGAGATCCATGACTCCTATCACCGTGGAGACGTGGCAGGAGAGGAAAATGTAGGCGGATTTACAGGCACAGGTGGATCTGTTACTATTACCCATTCATACAGCACCGGTGCTGTTACAGGATCCTCCGAGGTCAATGGCTTTGTGGGTTTTTATGAAGAGCGTCGCGAAGATGAACTTTTGATTGAGGATTCTTTTTGGGATATTACCACCAGTGGCATTGGTGAACCCGGAGACGATAATTTTGGAGCAACTGGCAAAACCACAGAACAGATGCAAAACCCTGATCTTTTTACTGATATATGGGATATAAGAACTGATGACAACATTCCTGTCGGCTACCCCATGCTAACCTGGGAGTTGAATACCAACTCACCACCCTGGACATTTGGCACAGGTGGCCCACCTGCAATCCCGCTTTCAGGCTGGTCAACCGGGATCACCCTCTTGCTGATGGGTATCTTTACGGTTAGAATCGTTTTACGCAAACTGCTGTAAAACCGATAAAGCTTTACTTCTCTGATCATAAACAATCGACAATCGGCAATCGATAATCGGCTTACCATTTCACCACCCGCTCAATACCCATCCGATCACCCACGACCACCCGCACGAGGTAAACACCTGCCTGCTGCCCTTCCAGGCTGAGAGCATGGCGTGCACCTGCCGGCAACTCTTCGGTGATGATGCGCTCGCCGCGCATGTTGTACACCTCCACGCGCATCAGCTCCGCCCCTGCGCACTGTTGCAGCTCAATGGTG
>SKTA01000187.1 GCA_007122745.1 Bacteroidales bacterium | reverse complement strand
TTTATATTTTCTTAAGTACTAAAAAATTTGTGGTTTGTAAGTTTACCCAAGATCAGGAATTGATGTTAGATGTTAGATGTTAGATGTTGGATGTTGGATGTTGGATGTTGGATGTTAGATTTTCTTTTTCTAACCTCAAACATCCAACTTCGAACCTCTGGTTTACATAATCATCCCACTGTGTGTCATAAATCCTATCATGGGTGTTTCATTTTTTTTAATGTTTAATAATCAAGGAAGCACTGTGGTAAAATGTTCGAGTATCCTGGAATAGTAGATGGCATCATAGATTACCTGTTGTATATTGGTTCTTATGTTTTCCTCAATGAGTTTTCTGTTGTTCATGTCTGGGAATGTCCGGTTCGACAGAAAGACATAAACAAGGTTTTCCATGGGGTCTGCCCATACCAGTGTACCTGTAAAGCCACTGTGGCCAAAGCTCAGCGGTGATGCGCTTTCACTTGCAGGTCCAGGTTCGTCGCGATCCAGAGAGGGTTTGTCAAATCCCAGACCGCGACGGTTGTCATTTTCATAATACTGAACACGGGTAAATTCCCTGATGGTATTTTTGTCAAAGAAATGGTTGCCGCCGTAGCTTCCTTCATTCAGGAAAAGCTGCATCAGGATAGCGACCTCCACTGCGTTGGAGAAGAGTCCGGCATGTCCGCTGACACCTCCTAACATGGCAGCTCCCATGTCATGCACATGTCCGCGTACAACCTGTTTTCGCCAGATTGTATCCAGCTCTGAAGGGGTGATGCGTGAAGCTTCAAAACGTTTAAGGGGCAGATATCCTGTATTGGACAATCCAAGAGGCTTGTAAAGGGTATGCTCTAAATAGTTGTCAATTCTTTGCCCCGTGAGTTCTTCAATGAGCTCTGCCAGCAGGATAAAACCCAGATCACTGTACCGGTATTGTTGTTTTTCAAGAAGCTCCGATTCAAAAATCTTTGTAAAGATGCTATCACGAAAGCTGTTGTTCAGATAAAGCCCTTCTGCAACCCTTGTGTGATAATTATCAGATCTGTTGGTTTGGTAAATTCCGTCGACAAAGCTTCCATTGTCGATAGTGGATATGTAAAACGGGATCCATGGGGTTAGCCTGGCCTGGTGTGCCAACAGGTGTCGCAATACAATTTCCCCTTTATCGGTATGTCTTAGCCAGGGCATATAGTCTCCAAGGGTGTTGTCAATGTCAATGATTCCCTGGTCATGAAGTTTCATAGCAGCTGCTGTGGTAGCGGCAATTTTCGTGATTGAGGCCAGATCATAAAGGTCTGATTCGCGAACTTTCTGGATGCTATCGTAGGTGTGGTGACCAAAAGATTTATTATAGATCATCACATCGTCTTTGATGATTGCGATCTGACAGCCTGGATAAGCGCCCATACGGATCCCTTCCAGGGCCAGTGAATCTATCTGCTGAAGAAGTTCAGAACGGATGCCTGTTTCTTCCGCTTTCCCAAACCGGATTCTGGTTGGTTCAGGTGTGATGATCCCTGTTTCCGAACGAAAATGGCTGCCCGCGGTAACAGGAAGCTTACCGATTGTTTGAATACCGCCAAATATTGCCTGGGCAGCAGCCTCTTCAAATGCGTAACCTTCCTGGAATGCAACCAGAATGGATTGAGCATCGAGAATCTTATCCCCGAAAAATTCAAGACTATACGGATTGGCAAAAAGGCTCAACACAATTTCCTGCTGTTTGGCAAGTCTTGTTACCAGATCAACAGTTTTGCCATTGATACCATAATTACGGGAAACAAATGAGCTGTTGTTGTGGATCGAAACAATCACCACATCATAACCGGAAAGGGAATTTAGCATCTCTGCGGCACCTTCCGGACTATGATATTTATCGATGCCGTAGCTGGAAATTGGCGCATACCTGCCAAGCATCCTTTGGAACCGGTTATCCGGAAGATCGCCGATGGCAAGTGCCGCAATCTTCTTGTGTTGCAGATCGGTGAGCGGTAAAAGGTTTTTTTCATTGCGAACAAGGGTAAGGGCTGCTTCAGCAAGTTTTTTGTTCAGCAATTTTCCGTTGGTGGTATTCAGGTCGGCTATCAGGTTCTTTACCGGTGTAAACTGGAAGTCATCAAGGCCCGCTTTTTGCTTATAATAAAGTACTTTTTTACACTTCACATTCACATACTCTTCAGAAATCAACCCTTCCTCTATGGCAGTTTTTATTGCACTGATCGCGGCAGGCACATCCTCCGGGAGCAGCAAGATGTCATTACCCGCCATCAGCGCCCGCAATTCCAGCTCACCGGGCTCAAAGAAGTCACTGACACCCCGCATATCCAGGGCATCTGTAATGATCAATCCGTCAAAACCCATGTCAATCTGCAGCAAATTGGTAACTATGTTGTGCGACAGGGTGGCGGCAAGGTGTGCTTCCGGTTCGAGTGAAGGCATTTCAAGGTGGGCGATCATAATGGAATGAACCCCTTGTTCAATCAGGTGTCTGAATGGGTAGAGGTGAATTGAGTCCACTTCCGCAAAAGAATGACGCAACAGCGGAAGGGTATGGTGTGAGTCTGCATCGGTGTCACCATGTCCTGGGAAGTGCTTTGCACAAGCTATAATGCCTGCATCCTGGAGGCCGTGCATGTAAGCCAATCCTTTACGGGTTACATTGTTGCGACTTTCTCCGAAAGCCCTGAAGTTAATTACCGGGTTTGCAGGGTTGTTATTCACATCAACAACCGGTGCGAAGTTGATATGAACCCCCAGGCGTTGCAGCTGCCTTCCGATTTCCACACCCATCAGGTAGATGAGCTGATCGTCCTGAATGGCCCCCAAAGCCATTTGTCTTGGAAAAACAATGGTGCTGTCAAGACGCATGGATGGCCCCCATTCTGCATCCATGGCAACAAACACAGGAGTTTGAACCTGGCTCTGCATCCGGTTGGTTAATATCACCTGTTCATGTGGTGTGCCGCGGAAGAATGCAACACCACCAATGTTGTATTGCATCACCTCTCTGATGATCCGGTTGTCTGTGTCAGCGTCACGGTTTGTGGGTACCCGGATCATTAAAAGCTGTGCAATGCGCTGATCCAGGGTTAGCGACGAGAAAACAGAATCCACCCAAGGGGTTGAATATGATATCTCCGGGGAGGTGAAAAGGTTTTCAGCCCTTACGTTATTGGGAGCAATGAAGAAAGACAGTATTAAAAAGGCCACAACAAAAACCGGCTGCGGGTATATATTGAGTAAACGCATATTGCATCAACAGTAAAAGAACTACAAATATTATTGTTGTGCAAATATAGCATATTCTATAGTTTGCTTTTTATTTTTTATTCTCGTTTTCTGTACCTGAAATCTATTTTTCATAATTGTGTTTTAGTCTAAAAAACAACACGCGAATTCTTTAAAACCCTAAATTAGCTTGATAAACAATAAATAAAATTTTGTAATATTGCACATTCTGTTTCGGGATACCCTTGAGATCCCTAATTGCTTATTATTCATATTGTTTTATTAAATTTTTTTTTAATTATGAAACGAATCATGCTTTCATGTTGGGTAATTTGTGTTTTATGCATCATATTACCATCTGACCTTGGCGCGCAGGTTAACCCTGACCGCATTCTCCGGAATGCCAGGAACAGGGCAGAGCGCAACGTTGAAAAACGTGTTGAAGATCGCATCGACAAAGCTGTTGATAAGGCGCTTGATGGAATTGAAGAGGGCATTGATGGCAAAGGAGAAAGCGATGAAGCGTTTACAGATCCTGAATCTACACCCGAAGGTACTGATCAGGACTCAGAGCAATCGGGTGAGGCAGCGCCTGTTACAGACCCTGATGTGCCCACGCTCATTTGGTCATCATTTGACTTTGTACCCGGTGACGTGATCATTTTTGAGGACAACCTGGAAGGGGAGCGCAACGGTGAATTCCCAAGCAAATGGGACCTTGTTGCCGGAACGATAGAAAACGCAAAATTCGGGGAGGATAATGTAATCTTTTTTCGCAGGACAACCAGCAGGCAAGGGATTGTGCCACTTATAAAAGATAGCCCCGCAGATTACCTTCCTGATGCTTTTACCATCGAGTTTGATGCCTATTTTGAAGCCGACGTACACAACCAGATTTATTATGTCAATTTTTTTGACATGAAGAACCATCGCCGAACCATGCCTGATTTGAGAATATATGTCAATAAAGCGGTTTTTGACAGAACAGACGGTAATTATCCCGGAGCAAGGAGAACGCACATCGATGAAGAGGCCAAATGGAGAAGGGTTTCCATTTCATTCAATCAACGAGCGCTGAAGGTTTATCTGGATGAAGCCCGTCTTCTTAATATTCCTAACATTGCTGACAACCCAACCGGTATAACCATCCGCGGAAACAACCCCCAGGGCGACCGTCAGGCATTTATTAAAAACGTCCGTATCGCCAAAGGTGCGGTGCCCCTTTACGAGAAGTTCCTGACCGACGGCAAAATCATCACAAACGGCATCCGTTTCGATGTGAACAAGGCCACCATCCGTCCGGAAAGCATGGGGGTGATCAACGAGATCGTGCAGCTGATGAACGAACACCCGGAGTTGAAATTCAGTGTAGAAGGCCATACCGATAGCGATGGCAGTGCCGACCATAACCAACGCCTCTCAGAACAACGCTCCGAAGCCGTCATGAAGCAAATGGTGGCCATGGGAATTGCCTCCGATCGCCTGACCTCTGCAGGCCACGGACAAAACCGGCCATTAGCACCCAATGATACCCAGGAAAACAAAGCGCGGAACCGCAGGGTGGAATTTGTTAGGCTGTAAAGATAGAAAGCAATGAAGGTGAAGTTGTCAGGGTTGGTGAAAAGCTTTCAGACCGTCCAACTTTTGGTCTGTTGACTTCACCGATTTGTGTAATCTGTTACAAATTATAATCAGCATCATCGATTAAAACCAAAACCTTATTCCTGATTCCGAAGCGCCTCCACCGGATTCTGAGATGCCGCACGATAGCTGATCAGTCCGACCGTAAGTATGGCAATGAGATACATCACTAATGAAGGTATCAGGAAAGCGGCTACGCTGAGATCAATCCGGTAGGCAAAGTTGTCGAGCCATCGGCTCACAAACAGATATGCTGCCGGCCAGGCCAGCAGGTTGGAGACCACCACCAGGATGCTGTATTCGCTGATGGCCAGACGGGTGATCCTGTTTGTGGATGCTCCCAGCACCTTTCTGATGCCGATCTCCTTCGTTTTTGTGGCTGCGGCATAAACAGCGAGTCCGATCAAACCCAGCACCGACAAAAGGATGGCAAGTCCGCTGAAGCTGCTGACAATAACCATCATCCGCTGGTCATCCTGATAGAGCCTGTTGTATTGTTCATCAACAAATTGGAACTGGATGGGCCACCGGGGCTCCTCCTGGCTCCATATCGTTTCCAGGTAGGTTCGTACCTCAAGCTCTTGCTCCAGGCTATACCTCACAAGGATATTGAAATCATATTGAGGGTAGTTATCCCTGCTAATAAAGAAAACCATGGGGGTTGCCCGTTCATGCAGTGAACCGAAGTGAATGTCCTCAACAACGCCAACGATCTGCCGGGCCTGACCGTCATAGAATCCGTGCAGTGTTTCTCCCACCATGTCTTCTTGTTCAAACCTTGCAAGTGCGGTTTTATTTATGATCGCCGTCTGATTGCGATCGACAGCGATATCCGCTGAAAAGTCACGTCCGGACAAGATCTGGCTTTGCAAGGTGTTGAAATATTCAGCGTCAGCAGAGATGAATGCGACATGCATTTGGCTTGTGCCGCTTTCTCCGTGAAAGGTTACATGTCCATAATTGTTTGGCTTTACGGGAGGAATATTATGCGCAAGGCTGACACCAAGCACACCTGTGTGCTGCAGCATCTGGTCCTTCAGCCAAAGGGCGCGCGACGTCCTGTGTTCATCAAAAGGATTCTTGATTGCAATCAATCCTTCTGCCACATATCCCGGAGATTGGTTTGATATGAACTGCATCTGGGAGAAAACTGTCAGGCTGGCGATGATCAGCGCCGTAGATGCCGAGAATTGCAGCATGATCAGGATTTGGCGCAAGTTAAAGCGATATCGCCTGCCCGAAAAACCTTTGATCTGACTGACTGTTTGATCGCCTTTTATGATATGAATTGCTTTATAACGTGAAATTACAAATGCAGGGTAAGCCCCGGCCAGGGCAGAAACAACAACAAACATTCCCAGCAGGGATAAAAACATCACCGGATCGGAAAAAAGCCGTATTGATAATTCTTTTCCTGTTAGGTTGTTCAGAAAAGGGATAAAAATTTCTGTCAGCAACAACGCCAGGAACAATGCAACCAAAACCAGTATAGATGTTTCCAGGATGAATTGAATGATCAGGTTTCGGCGGCTTGCGCCAAGCACTTTTTTGATACCGATTTCCTTTGCCCTGCGGATTGCCGTTGCCACACTCAGGTTTACAAAATTGAAACAAGCCAGCGACAGGATCAGCAGAGCGATGACCAGAAAGGTGGTTACCACGCGGATATCACCCCGGTTTGCCATATCCCATTGTACGTGCGCAGACTTTAACCTGATATCCAACATGGGTTGTAAAAAGTATTCATTGCGGTCCCGAAAATGATCGTTTGCCTCCCTGACGATCCCTGTGATCTGATCTGCAATAAGTTCCGGATCAGCATCTGCTTGTAGTCTGAAATAATAGTATACGCCGCTGTTGCTCCAGTTATTTAACATGGATGATTCAAAGAACTCCATTAAAGAAATGTTTCCTAAAAGATTAAATTGAACATGTGATTGCGACGGAAAGCTTTCCACGACACCTGTTACAACAAGGTTTAACATGTTGTGAACCATAATGGTTTCACCCATTGGATTCTTGTTGCCAAAATAGTGTTCGGCTGCTTCACTGGTGATTACTATTGAATAGGGGTCTGATAATGCGGTTGCCGGGTCTCCATCAATAAAGTTAAAAGAAAAGATATCCAGCAGATCAGGGTCTGCCATGATCAGATGCCGTTCGGTGAAAGCTTCCTCCCCGGTGTTAATAACACATTCAGGCCAGCCAAACATACGGGCCATCTTTTCGATACCGGGAACACGGTCATGAATGAAGTCGTGCATGATTCCGGGTTGAATGGCGGAAGCAGCGCCAGATTCTTTGTTTCGGAGTAAGATACGATACGTGTTGCGTGCATGTTCATGATGACGGTCAAAGACCATTTCATCCCTGATGAATAAAAATATGAGCAAACAGACAGTGATGCCAATGCTCAGTCCGACAAGGTTTATGATGGAGTAGATATCGCTCCTTGATATTTTACGGAAAAAGATGCGCAAAGAGTTCAAAACCATGGCAATTTTTTTTTGTTGTCTTCTGATTTTATAACAAAGTAAGTGCCATGTGTTTTAATAGTTTGATTGATAATAAAGTAAGGATTATCCAGTTCCTTGGTTTGTTCAACTTCGAACAGAAAGTGTTCGTTTTCGGACTTCCTTACCTTGAGTTGCACCGCGGCTTTTTTGAAGGCCGGATTTTCGACTTTATCAGGCATGAGGACATTTTGCTTGGCTTCGGTGATGATGAGCTGATCGTCTCTTATGATGAAGGCAGTAGCTGGGAAATACTGACATCCGGTTTTCCTCTTGAATTGAGACCCTGGCAGCAAAAAGGTTTTAGCCTGAACGACCGGTTACTTATATGGGATACCTACGATATTACACAGATCAAATTTACCGACGTAGGGCTTGATGTTATTTCTTTCTGCACCGAAGGGCTTGACCCGGGTCCCGGGAGATACATACACCGCCTTATCATGACTGCAGAATATATGTTTGTTGGCACGCAAAATGGGTTGTACTACAAGCCATTGGATGATTTTTGGGAGTCAGCCCGGGAATAATGACTAAGATTTCTATAAAGTTTCAGTAGTAAGCATATTCAATGTGTTTTACAAAAAAACGAAAGTCGGTTTTTCGTTTTTTTAAATATCTTTACAGCAGCAAAAAACCAAAAAACATGAAATATCTGGCAATTACTTTACTTATGTTAATAGCTTTTACAGCTACATCCAAATCAAATGACCACGATCCATACATATGGCTGGAAGAGGTAGAGGGCAGGGAAGCCCTCGGGTGGGTGGAGGCCCGAAATGCTGCGACTCTTGAAGTTCTCACCGGTACAGACAGTTACAGGGAGGCTTACGAGAGCAGCCTGGAGATTATGAATTCTGACGACAGGATTGCTGCGCCATCGCTGCGTGGCGACCACATTTATAATTTCTGGCGGGATGCCGATAATCCCCGTGGTATTTGGCGACGCACCAGCAAAGAGCGTTATCTGGCCGGTGAGCCAGAATGGGATGTGCTGCTCGACATTGATGCCCTTTCGGAGACCGAAAATGTCCCTTGGGTATATCGTGGAGCGAGTGGTCTGGCGCCTGACTATGACCTTTATATTGTTTCGCTCTCGCGTGGGGGTGCCGACGCCGTTGAGATGAGAGAATGGGACATCCGCACCCGTTCTTTTGTGGATGACGGTTTCTTCCTGCCGGAGGCAAAAGGAGGTGTCAGCTGGCTTGACGACAGCACCCTTCTTGTATCGACTGACTTTGGCGAAGGCACCATGACAAGTTCGGGATATGCCAGGCAGGTCAGGAAATGGCACCGGGGTACACCCATCAATGAAGCCACCCTGCTTTACGAAGGTAGCTATGAAGACGTAAGTACGTCAGGCAGTGTGATAAATACTAACGAAGGTCGCTATGCCTTCATCTATCGCGCCATCGATTTCTTTAGTCGCCATGTATACTACCTCCACGGCGACACACCCATCAGGCTGGATATTCCCGCCGATGCCTCCATAAGTGGCCTGCACAAAAATCAACTGATCGTTGAGCTAAAGTCTGACTGGTTTATCAACGATCATGTCTTTCCACAGGCTTCCCTGGTGAGCATTGATTTCGAATCACTCATCGATGGGCGACACGTCATATTGCTGATTCATGAACCGGGTTCGCGCAGCAGCATCTCCAGGGTGGCAATGACTCAGAACCACCTCTTGGTGAGCAAGATCAACAATATTGTCAGTGAGCTTTACAGTTACACATATGACGGTAACGGTTGGACGGTGCGCCGTGTAGACGCACCGGAGATGGGTACCATTAGCCTGGGATCCACCGAGCGCTACTCCGATGACTTTTTCTTTTATTACCAGAACTTTCTGACCCCATCCTCAATGTTTTTTGCCAGCGCTGCATCGCAAGATACGCGCCTGATGCAATCGGCGCCTGCTTTTTTTGACAGCGATGGTTTCGAGGTTTGGCAACATGAAGCAGTATCAGCAGACGGCACCCGCATTCCTTACTTTGTGGTTGGCCGCAGCGACATGCCGCTCGATGGCAGCAATCCCACTTTGCTTTATGCGTACGGTGGTTTTGAAGCATCGATGCTGCCGTCATACTCTGCTTTGCGCGGCAAGTCGTGGTTGGAAAGCGGTGGCGTATACGTCCTCGCAAACATAAGGGGTGGTGGTGAATTTGGACCACAATGGCACCAGGCCGGCCTTAAGGAAAACAGGCAGCGGGTTTTTGACGATTTTCACGCTGTAGCAGAGGATTTGATAGAGAAAGGGATCACTGCCGGCCAAAGGCTCGGCATACAAGGTGGCAGCAACGGTGGCCTCCTTGTTGGCGTGGCGTTCACACAACGTCCTGAGCTATATGGTGCCGTAGTTTGCCAGGTGCCGCTACTTGATATGCAGCGATACCACAAGCTTTTGGCTGGCGCCAGCTGGATCGGCGAATATGGTAATCCTGACATCCCCGAAGAGTGGGCCTATATCAAAGAATACTCACCCTATCACAACCTCAGGGAAGGTCAGGACTATCCAACGGTTTTCTTCACCACCTCCACCCGCGATGACAGGGTACACCCGGGACATGCCCGAAAAATGGTAGCCAAAATGATGGATATGGGTTACCCGGTCTATTATTGGGAGAATATGGAGGGAGGCCACGCTGGCGCGTCGACCAACGAACAGCGCGCAAAGAGCTTCGCACTAACTTACAGCTACCTGAAGATGATGCTTTTTGACTGACA
>SKTA01000006.1 GCA_007122745.1 Bacteroidales bacterium | reverse complement strand
TAGGGATGAAGATCTACGTGCGGACCGGCAACCGGAGTTTACCCAGATCGACTGTGAAATGTCGTTCGTAACACGCGATGACGTGCTGGAAACATTTGAAGGACTTGCCAAACACCTTTTCAAAACCATAAAAGGGATAGAAAACATCTCTTTCGACAGGATGAGCTACCAGGATGCGATGCAATATTATGGAAGCGACAAGCCCGACACCCGTTTCGGAATGCGTTTCACAGAGCTGAATGATCTGTTAAAGAATAAAGGGTTCCAGGTTTTTGACCAGGCAGAACTTGTAGCCGGAATTTGCGCACAGGGATGCGGCGATTACTCACGCAAACAGCTGGATGCCCTTACCGATTGGGTCCGAAGGCCCCAGATCGGTGCTACAGGACTGGTGCATGTAAAATACAATGAGGATGGCAGTCTGAAATCGTCGGTAGATAAGTTTTTCGACCAGGAGCAACTGAAGGGTTGGGCTGAGGCGATGGAGGCAAAACCGGGTGACCTGTTGTTGATCCTTGCCGGTGAAACGAACCACACCCGCAAGGCACTGGGAAACCTGCGCCTTGAGATGGGTGAAAGGCTAGGATTGCGCAACCCAAATACCTTCTCGTGCCTTTGGGTTACCGATTTCCCACTGTTGGAATGGGATGAGGAAACAAAACGCTTTTACGCCATGCACCACCCGTTTACCGCACCGCTGAAAGAGGATGTAAGCCTGCTGGAGACCGATCCCGGGAAAGCTCGCGCCAACGCCTATGACATGGTTATCAACGGCGTGGAGATCGGTGGTGGCTCCATTCGAATTTTCGACAGACCCCTCCAGGAGAAAATGTTTGAGGTACTCGGCTTTACACCGGAACAGGCACAGGAGCAGTTCGGCTTCCTGATGAATGCCTTCCGTTATGGGGCTCCACCCCATGGAGGTGTAGCATTCGGCTTTGACAGATGGTGCGCCCTGTTTGGAGGCTCCGAATCGATCCGCGACTACATCGCATTCCCGAAAAATAACGCCGGCCGCGACGTGATGATCGACAGCCCAAGCACCCTCGACGACGAGCAACTCAAAGAACTGCACCTGAGGCTGTCGAAGTCTCAATCTTAACCTTAACCTCAACCTCAGCATGTTTTCCCTCAGCAACATAAGCATGCAGTTTTCAGGCAGTTATTTGTTTGAGGATGTTTCTTTTATCATCAACAGGCGCGACCGGATCGGGCTGGTTGGGAAAAACGGGGCCGGAAAAACGACGCTGATGCGGATCATCATGGGTCATATGAAACCGGAATCGGGAACGGTGGCCCTTCCATCCGGTTTTAAGCCCGGATACCTGCCCCAGGAGATGAAGCTCAGCAGCAGCAAAAGTGTGTTTAATGAAACACTGGAAGCTTTTGAAGCGGTTAACGCGCTGGAGCAACAAATCAAAAAGCTTACCCGGGAAATTGAGGAACGAACAGATTTTGCTTCCGACGGCTATCAGAAACGGATTGAGCAACTAGCCACTGCCAACGAACGTTATGATGTGCTTGGAGGTAGTACCCGGGAAGCGCGGACAGAAAAGGTGCTTCTTGGACTTGGATTTGACCGCGAAGAGTTAAACCGTCCGCTATCAACCTTCAGTGGCGGCTGGCAAATGCGGGTGGAGCTTGCGAAACTGCTCCTGCAAAACCCGGAATTGCTATTGCTCGACGAACCAACAAACCATCTCGACATTGAGTCCATTCAATGGCTTGAAGATTTTTTACTGGACTACCCCGGTGCCGTGATGCTGGTTTCGCACGACAGGGCTTTCCTGGACCGGATCACCAACAGAACGATTGAGATCAGCCTGGGGAAAATCTATGATTACAAGGCCTGTTACTCCGATTATGAAATACTCCGCCAGGAAAGGATGGAGCAGGAGATGGCTGCTTTCAACAACCAGCAGCGCGAAATTGCGCAGATTGATCGTTTCATCACCCGCTTTCGGGCAAAAGCCACAAAAGCCCGACAGGTGCAATCCAGGGTAAAGCTTTTGGAGAAAATGGATAAGATTGAAGTGGAGGAGCAGGATAACAGCGCCATCCACTTCCGGTTTCCCGATGCGCCACCCTCCGGAAAGGTTAGTCTGGAAGCGGAACACGTAAAAAAAAGCTACGGCGACAAACAGGTACTTGACGGATTGAACTTTATGATCGGACGGGGTGAACGGATAGCTTTCGTCGGAAGAAACGGGGAGGGGAAAACAACCCTGGCGCGCATCATCACGGGTGATCTTAATCATGAAGGGAAAGTCACCGTCGGACACCAGGTGAAGATCGGCTACTTTGCACAGAACCAATCGGAGTTTCTTGATCCGGAGCGAACGGTCTTTCAGACTTTGGATGATGTGGCTGTTGGCGAGGTCAGAAAACGGACCCGAAACATCCTGGGTGGGTTTCTGTTCAGCGGTGAAGACATTGACAAAAAGGTGAAGGTGCTTTCGGGTGGCGAGAAATCACGCCTTGCGATCGCGCGCATGTTGCTTGAGCCGGTCAACATGTTGATCCTTGACGAGCCAACCAACCACCTTGATATGCGTTCAAAGGACATTCTGAAGAATGCCCTGCTTCAGTTTAAGGGAACCATCATAGTTGTTTCGCACGACAGGGACTTCCTGCAAGGACTGACCGACAAGGTGATTGAGTTTCGCAACAGGCAGATAAGGGAGTTTATCGGCGACATTTACGACTTTCTTTCCAGCCGTCGCATTGAATCGCTTACGGCTCTGGAGCTGAAAGGTTCCAGAAAAGCGGCTAACACCGATACTGTTTCTGAAAGCAAGCGCTCTTACGAGGAGAAGAAGGAACGTGAAAGAAAGCTCAGAAAACTGCAAAAACTTGTTTCACAATGTGAGGATAAAATTGAATCGCTGGAAAAGAAGGCTGCTGAGCTGGAAGATGTGATTGCAAAGCCCTATCCGGATGAAGAACAGGTTAAAACCGGTGCCATATTTCAGGAATATGACGCGGTAAAAAACAAAATCAGGAAGCAGGAAGAACTCTGGGAGCAATACAGTCTCGAGCTGGAATCGCTAAATGATGACAATTAGCTGCTATCTTGAAGTTGAACCAAACAGAAAGCCAGGCCAAACAGAACCGGAAGCCCCTCTAATTGGAGCCGGCAAGGATCCCGTCATAAGCCTGATGGTCTAAAAACAGCTGCAAGGCACGTTCTACATCGGGATCGTCATCCAAGGAAACAACTACACGCCCTTTCCGATAATAATACCTGGAAACGATTTCCTCACGAAGCATTTGTTCAATCTCGGCACGAAAAGTGACCAGATCGCGGGTTTTTTCCTGTTTAACCACTTCGGTTAATCTTGCGATATCAGAAGCAACGGCTTCATAGTATTTTTCCCTTTCGGCCGCAGCTTTGAGTCTGTTGAGCAGGCGCTCGCTGTCTGTTTCGTAAGAAAACTCATTCGCTGCAAGAAAAGCGACAAAATCAGCATATATCTCATCTGTAATGAAGAAAGATTTTGGCTCTTCAATGCTTTCGTGCTGCCTGAAATACATATTGGCATAATCGAAGATCATAAACTGCCTTTGCAGGGCACTGATCACGGCTCCTCTTTCAGGGCGTTCCACAACGATATCCGGATTAATGCCACCGCCATCATAAACCCTTCGGCCACCATGCGTTTCAAAAGCTACCTTCAGCGAGTCGGGAATTTGGGCTACACTTCCGTCGGAACGTCTTTCTGCATAATTGATTGACTGTATGCCCCGCCCGCTTGGGATAAAGTATTCTGCAATCGTAACTTTCAGCTGTGTGTTGTAGCTTAACGGAACCACATTCTGCACAAGCCCTTTCCCGAATGAGCGATTTCCGATCACCACACCACGATCATAATCCTGAATGGCACCTGCCACAATTTCGGAAGCGGACGCACTGGCCCTGTCAGTCAGCACAACCAAGGGGATTTCTTTGTCCAAAGGGTCGTTCAAAGTGCTATGAGTGGAGGTTCGGTCTTCAAGACGCCCTTTCGTATGAACGATCAGTTTTCCTTTATCAAGAAATAGGTTTGCAATATTCACCGCCTCATGCAGCAGTCCACCTCCATTGCCTCTAAGGTCGAGGATGATATGCTGAACATCATTTTCCTCCTTTAATTCCAAAAGCGCATCTCTCACCTCACCACCGGCACGGCGAGTAAATCCGGTCAATTTGACGTATGCAGTGGTTTCATCGATCATGCTGTAGTGCGGGATATTCGGAATTCGGATCACTTCGCGTTCCAGACTTTTGTTGGATCGCACGCCATCCCTTTCGATCAGTACATTGATTGTTGTACCCGGTTGCCCCTGAAGGAGGGTACGCACTTCATCCTCAGACCTACCTTCGAGAGACTGCCCATTGACTTCAAGGATGATATCCCCTGGCTGCAGCCCTGCTTTATACGCCGGGAAATCCTGATACGCTTCCCTGACCATCATACGGTTGTTCCGCTCATTTACCCTGGCCCCAATGCCACCATACTGCCCGGTTGTCATGAAACGTACATCCTCTATTTCAGCCTCTGAGATAAATACCGTATAAGGGTCGAGTGACTCGAGCATTTCATCAATGCCTTTTCGCATCACCTCAGAAACATTGATATCATCAACATAGTTAACCACAAGCTCACGAAAGAGCGTGGAAAAGATATCAAGATTCCGGGTGATCTCAAAGTTCCTGCTTCCAGCACCGGTTAATGCAATGGAAGCAAAGGCAAACACCATTATCATCAATACTGTTTGCAACCGGCGGTTTCTGTTAAATATTTCTTTCATAATTATTTTGTTAAGCAGTTTAGATGTTGAGTTGTTTAGTTGTTGAAATATAAACTCCAGCTTTAACTGTTCACTGTTTACTGTTTACTATTCACCGTTCACCGTTTTCAGGGTACCGGATCGTAGCCGCTGCCGCCCCAGGGATGACATGTGGCCATCCTTTTTAATGTCAGCCATCCTCCGCGCAATGGACCATGTTTGTTTATGGCTTCCACACCATATTGTGAACAGGTTGGCGAGTACCGGCACGATGGAGGCAGGTAGGGAGAAATGGCTCCCTGGTACAAACGGATCAGGCCAATAAACAACCAGCGAAACACATTACGGATTGCATGTATGATGAACATAACGCGGGTCAATTTACCGATTCATTGTCTTGTTTGAGACGCCTCCAGTATCGTCTCAAGTTTTTTAATTGATTGGCTTACTGCTTCCTGAATCTCATTATAAGATAAAATCTTGTCGGCGGTATATACAAACGCCACCATTGCATTGCAACGCTCCCTTTCTAAAAACGTGTAAAAAGTATTTTTGTTTTTGCGATATGCTTCACGAACCAGCCTTTTTGCTCTATTTCTTTGCACCGCCTTCTTCATTTGCCGTTTTGACACTGAAACAAGACATTTGGCCGGATAAAGAAAAACAGCACCCGGAGGATGGTCTTCTTGATGTCGAAGATGTTCATCCATCCCCTTTTTTCCAAAAAAGAGGTATTGCACCCGAAAAGGGTATTGAAAAAAAGACTTACCCTGGTCAAAGAGCAACGACTGCAGGCGATTGTTGCCCAGACGTTCATTCTTTCTGAATGTATACATGCCGAAACTTCTGCGGGTGAAGGATGATTTTATCCCCTGGATTTTGTTTTTTTCTGGTCCTCAAGAAACTCCTGAATGGCCATGATCATAGAAGGTGCGGTTTTTGTAGGGGCCGTAATACCCACCTTAAATCCCTCTTTTTCTGCTGCTTTTGTAGTTGCTTTTCCAAAAGTCGCAATCACGCAGTCTTCCTGTTTAAAATCCGGGAAGTTTTGCTTAAGGGACTTAATACCAAACGGGCTGAAAAAAACCAGCATATCGTAATGATCAATGTCCAGGTCGGTAACATCTTCTGAAACTGTGCGATAAATTGGAGCCGCTTTAAACTGAATTTTATGCTGGCGGAGCATTTGAGGGATATCTTTTTTATGATTCTCTGCACATGCAAAGAGAAATTTCTCCCCTTTTTGTTTTTTGATCACATCAATGAGGTCGCTAAAATGGCTTTTACCAAAAAAAATCTTCCGTTTACGGAACTGGACATATTTTTGCAGATAAAGGGCAATTGCCTCCGAAGTGCAGAAGTATTTCATCTGATCGGAAACCTGGACGCGCAACTCCTCACAAAGGCTGAAAAAGTGATCAACAGCGTGTCTTGATGTAAACATTACTGCGGTGTAATCGGGGATTTGAATGCGATTTCTCCTGAACTCCCTGGCCCCAACACTTTCAACCTTTATAAATTTTCTGAAACATATGTCAAGGTTAAACTGTTTGATCAGCTCCGAATAGGGCGACTTATCGTTTTCCGGCTGGGGCTGTGATATAAGTACGTTTTTGATTTTCAAAGGAACCTCTCCTATCTGTTTGGTTATTTAATTCTGTACGAAAATTGTATATATACACAAATACATCTATGTGATTATCGGGAACACATATTCAATGTGATAAATATATTTACGGGAATGCCTGGTGGAACATTTTGTTTTCCTACGTGTGTCATGACACAGACAAAGTTTTTTTGATCCATTTATCGTCATTAAAAGGCTGTTAAATAAGACGTTACAACCCTCCAAACAACCAACAAAGGCAATAATTCAACGCCACAAAGGTACAAAAATAAATAGTACACTGAAAAACCTGATACCTTATGGGCGATTACAGAGCCCCGGATCACTTTATAAACATTGGCTCCAACCACCAGAGACAACATGACATAAATCGCTTCAGCGGAGGGATTGAAAGCATTATGAAAGACAAGGGGCATAAGAATTAAACCGACAAAATGATTGAAAACAAAAATGTTTCCCAGATAAATTGAACCGGCTCTTTGTGTATTAAATACCCAGGCAATAAAATTTAGGAATAAAAACTTCAAAATGTAGAATGACAGAATCATTAACAAAATTGCAACAAACACATATTCCTGATCCGCATCCTTCCAGAGCTCCAACATGTCAGCATAATAAAGGCTTTGATAGATCAATAATGACAAAACGATTAGAAAATTTAAAAACAACAGGTAGTTGTGAGCACCTTTAAAAAACCCGCCATCTTTATCGATCTGGGAAAAAAAACGCAATCCGAGCACAGCATAAAGGCTTCGTTCACATTGTACGGGAAAGTTGAACCAGGCAATGGATAAAACAACAAGACCTGCCAGCAAAAACCAAAGCATCCAGTCCCTGTTTTCGAGACTTTCTATTGGGATGGGCTGTTGCGTGTTGCGCAATGGCAGGCTATGAGGACTTCCGTAAAAAGATTCGCTGCCAATTATGGTGATTGTCCCTGCCTCATCAATTATTGTATCTGTTTGCAGGACAAAAGGTTCGTCAGGCACGAGAGGGTCTGTCTGCAAGGAGACTCCAACCTGATAAAAAAGCAGAAAAGAAATTAATACATTAACAAGAATTCCCATTTGAATCTTTTTTGCAAAGATAATGCAGCTTTACAGAAATCTGATGTGAAACTTTTAACATTATTTAAACCAATCTTTAATTTAATTATCAAAAAAATAACAAATTGCCTTTGTTGGAACGCAAATTAATCCTAATTTTGTGGGCCTTTGAATATCAAATGATTTACATCATAAATAACTCCATCTCAAGTCAATGAATTTATTAAACTCAATTAAAGAAAAAGCAAAAAAAAATAAAAAGTGTATTGTTCTGCCCGAAGGAGCTGAAGACCGGACTTTAGCTGCTGCTAACATTATTCTTTCTGAGGGGATTTCGGATCTCATCCTTTTGGGCAGGGCCGAAATAATTGCTAAAAAAGCGGAGATGTTCCGATTTGATGCTGTAGCAGATGCCAGGATCATTGACCCTAAGCATTTCGATGAAAAAGGAGATTATGCCAGCTTGCTGTATGAGATCAGAAAACATAAAGGATTACAAATGGAGGAAGCCCAAAAGCTTGTGGAGGACCCTCTTTATCTGGCAACGTTGCTGATCAAAAATGGTGCAGCTGACGGTGAGGTGGCCGGTGCCATGAACGCGACCGGCGATGTACTGCGTCCGGCATTTCAGATCATCAAAACCCTTCCGGGCATACGTGTGGTATCGGGTGCTTTTCTCATGATCATGAAAGACAAAAAATGGGGTGATGACGGCATCCTGGTTTTTGCCGATTGCGCGGTTCATCCGGATCCCAATGCACAGGAGCTGGCTGAAATTGCCGTTATGAGTGCCCGCACTGCAAGAGCCATTGCAGGAATGGAGCCGAGAGTAGCCATGCTTAGCTTTTCCACAAAAGGGAGTGCAAAACATCCCATGTGCGACAAAGTGATAGAAGCTACCAACATTGCAAAAGAGATGGATCAAACCCTTACCATTGACGGTGAGATGCAGGCAGATGCAGCAATCATCGATAGTATAGGGCAAAGCAAGGCCCCGGGAAGTCCGGTTGCCGGAAAAGCAAACGTATTGGTTTTCCCCTCCCTTGAAGTGGGTAACATTGCCTACAAGCTTGTACAAAGACTTGCCGGTGCTGAAGCCGTAGGTCCGGTGTTGCAGGGCATGGCTGCACCAATCAACGACCTTTCAAGGGGATGCTCTGTTGACGACATTGTAAACCTCGTTGCCATTACTGCAAATCAGGCAGCGAATAATTAATCATAACCCAAAATCATAACCCAATCCAAACCGATGAAAATCTTAGTGCTCAATTGCGGAAGTTCCTCCATCAAGTATCAATTGATTGACATGGCTAAAAATGCCGAATTGCTGGCCAAGGGGCTGCTCGAACGCGTAGGTCTGAAAGACAGCGAATTCAAGCATCAGCCGAGAGGCAAAGACCCTTACATGCTCATTCAGGACGTAAAAAACCATGAAGTAGGGATTAATCTGATCCTTAAGGCATTGCTTGACCCTGAACATGGTGTCATAGAAAGTGTAAACGACATTATTGCCGTTGGACACAGGGTTGCCCATGGTGGTGAGAATTTCAGCTCCAGTGCCCTGATCACAGATGAGGTAAAAAAGAACATTGAAGATGTGATTGATCTGGCACCTTTGCACAATCCGGCAAACCTGAAAGGGATCGTATCGATGGAAAAGCTTGTGCCAACCGTGCCACAGGTGGCCGTTTTTGATACCGCCTTCCACCAGACCATCCCTCCCCATGCATACATGTATGCCCTGCCCTATGAACTTTATAAAAAATATAAGATCAGGAGGTATGGTTTCCACGGAACCAGTCATAAATATGTTTTTGAAAAAGCCTGTGATGCTCTTTTCATGCGAAAAGGCCATGTGAAGGCCATTACCTGTCACCTTGGGAACGGTGCCTCCGTTGCAGCCATCAAGAACGGCAAATCGGTTGATACCTCCATGGGCCTCACACCGGTTGAAGGGTTGATCATGGGAACACGCACCGGTGATCTTGATTTGGGTGCACTGCTATATATCATGAGCAAGCAAGGACTCAACCTTGACCAAGCAAATAACCTGATCAATAAAAAAAGTGGGGTACTTGGTATCAGTGATGTTTCTTACGACATGAGGGACATTGAAAATGCGGCCTGGAACGAAGGACATAAGCGGGCACAGCTTGCACTCGATATGTATTTTTATCGTGTGAAAAAGTACATAGGCGCTTATGCGGCAGCCATGGGAGGTGTTGACCTGATCATTTTTACCGGCGGTGTGGGTGAAAACGGCCCCGAAACCAGGGAAGCGATCTGTAAAGACCTCGAGTTCATGGGTGTGTCATTCGACATTGAAAAAAACACTGGTCTTAAAGGCAAGCTGGAGCTGATCTCAAAACACGACTCGAAAGTAAAAGTGATGGTTGTGCCAACCAATGAAGAGCTCGTGATCGCTCACGACACCCTCAAGGTTGTAACCGCACACGACAACAATGAAGACATTTAAGCTTTGTTAATTATCAAAAAAAGCCCTGTAATAATATTGTCTTACAGGGCTTTTTCATTTATCTGCAAACATGAGGTTTTCTAGTGTCATGTCAATGCTGCTGTGTCGGTTAATTCGCAGAGATTTTTTCTCAGATTAAAAAAGAAAATCTGCGCATAGCCGCAGCTACGTAAAG
>SKTA01000229.1 GCA_007122745.1 Bacteroidales bacterium | reverse complement strand
TTGCCGTGGGCTCATCAGCCAGGACAAAGTCTGGCTTTGATGCCAGTGCGCGTGCCACGGCAACCCTTTGCTGCTGTCCTCCTGATAGTTTTCCGGGACGTATATCCAGCTTATCGCCCAGTCCGACCTGCTCGAGCATCTCTTTGGCCCTGTTTTCCATCTCTTTTTTTGGTGCTTTCTGCAACAGCATGATGAAAGAAACATTTTCGGTAGCCGTTAATACCGGAATGAGGTTGTAAGATTGAAAAACAAATCCGATATGCCTCAGCCTGAAGTCAAACATTTGGCTCTCTCTGAGTGTGGCGATGTCCACATCGTCGATCACCACGCTACCTTCCGTGGGTTTGTCCAGACCGCCGATCACATTCAGGAAAGTGGTTTTTCCGCTTCCTGACGGACCCACAATGGCAGTGAACTCCCCCTCTGTGAACTCCAGGTTCACACTTTTTAGGGCATGCACGGGTACAGCGGCATCACTGTAAACCTTTGACAAATTACTGGTTTTGATTACGGTTTTCATTTGGTTTAATAGTTTAATAGTTTATTTGTTGATTCGTTTATTCGTTTATTTGTTGAGACAATTCGTGAACTGTCTTTACGGTAAACTCTATTCCTTCGAGCTTCGAGCGTTTTTCTTCCTTCGAGCTTTTCTACTCCGTTCTGACCGCTTCTGCCGGAACCAGCCGTATTGATTTCCACGCGGGATAGATGGATGCGAGAATGGCAAAAACCACCACCACCGCGAGAATTTGGAAATAGAATATCGGTTCGATATTTGGATAGATCACAGAAGCGTATCCAAATTCTGCAAGGCCTTCGCCGCCTACGCCGCTCAGGTCCAATCCTTTTTTATTCAGGTATTCTACCATCCCGAATGACAAGACCAGGCCGATGATGCCTCCTATCAGTGAAACCATCGTTGTTTCAAGCAGGATCATGCCAAATACCATGGTTTTTTTCATCCCAATGGCCATCAGGACACCAAATTCCCTGATCCGTTCAAGCACCGACATCAGGATGGTGTTCAGCAACCCAAAGGATACACCCATAATGATGATTCCCACCAGCCATATAAGGCTTTGACCAAGAAATTCCAGGGCATAAAAGAGCGCGGGCATGATGTCGGCCCAATGGCGCACCTCCAGCGTGGGGTATGTTTCTCGCAATTTGTTGGTGATTATGCGGTAGTCGTCGCCATGGTCGATCAGGACGGCTATCTCGTTCACCGCATTGTCATCACCGATGAAATTGTTGATCTCCCTGTTTTTTACGAACACATTTCTCTCCTCAAACCTGGCTGACGAGACTTTGTACAACGCTTCGATGCGGAAGGAGGCGCTGAGGATTTCACCTTCAACATCCTGAAAGGTGAGTACGATCCTTGAACCGACGCCTGCATTGAGTTTTTCGGCAAGTTCCTCGCCAATGATCACGGAAGGCAATCTTCCTTCAGCTTCAAAATAGCTCCCTTCGGTAATCAGCTGGTCAAGACTTGTTGTCAGGGCTTCTGTTTTCGGGTCGATCCCCTTAATCCGAACGCCGCTGTTCATGCTGGCCGATGCCACCATGCCGTCGAATACGGTTCGTGCGGAGGCAATTTTGATACCCTCCATTTTGTTGATCGCTTCTGCAATCTCAAAACCCTGTTCAATTCTGAAACGGGCTTCAGGATTGGCAATGAATTCCGGATGGTGGATCTGGATGTGTGAGATCTGGTGCTCAACAGATTCGCGATACTGTTGCTGTTCCGTTCCCAATCTGACCGCTGCCGAAAAGATACCACCCATCAAGCCAAGAACAATGGCAATGATGATGATCAGGCTCCGCGTCCGGTTTCTCCAGATGTTTCGCCAGGATATTTTGATTAGGGTTTTCATTGGATATGGTTTAGTCGTTTAGTTGTTTAGATGTTTAGCGTTAATCGTTTAGTATTAAGCGTTTAGCGTTTAGCGTTATCTCTTAAAGTCTCTTACGTCTCTAAAGTCTTTACCTCCTCTGTCCACAAATTCACACAAATTATTTCGCACCTGTCCCGCTCGTGCGGGAAACTTTCACAAATTACGAGCTCAGTTCCCAGTTCCCAGTTCTCCGCTCCCAGTTCCAGTTCTCCGCTCCCAGTTCCAGTTCTCCGCTCCCAGTTCCCAGCTCCCAGTTCTCAGATCCCAGTTCCCAGTTCCCATTTCTTAATTCCTTGCTGCACTCACCATCTCCAGTCTGAATACCTTCTTTATGGGATAGATACCCACAACCATCGCGATGAAAAAGATGGTGATGGCTTGATAAATAAATATCCCGGGTGCTATTGAGAAGGCGAGGATGGGTTCAAAATTCATGTCGATCATCACGTCGGCGAGTTCCCCTTTTAGCTGAATGGGTCTCAGATAAAAATAAAACATCAGGGGAAAACCTCCTGCTATGCCGGCCGCTACGCCGAGTAAGCTGATGATGATGGTTTCCATAAGACAAACAATGGCGAGCTGGGTGCGTTTGAGTCCGATCGACAGCAGGATGCCAAATTCGCGCAGGCGTTCATATACCATCGTAACAATTGTGCCGAATATCCCAAATCCGACCACAATGTATAAGACCCACGCCATGATTTTTACCTGTGCGT
>SKTA01000039.1 GCA_007122745.1 Bacteroidales bacterium | reverse complement strand
TGATGTTTTTTGTGGAAGGAACCCAGAGGTCGGTTGGCAGACCTATGCCTGTGGTGCTGAGCAAGTGAACATACTGATTCATGCTGGCGTAAGATGCCTTCCAGGAAAGATCAGGTCTCAAAAATAGCAGGATGGAAAGTCGTGGTTCTGGTTTAACATAGTGTTTGTTTTCGTGTACGAAGTGGCTCAGCCTGAAGCCCGGGTTTATTTTGGCCAGATCGCCGAGCCTGATTTCGTCTTCAATGTAGAAACCGGATTCAATGGTGTTGATGCTTTGCACTTCGTGTATGTGTTCTCCAAAATAATCATCCCTGAGAATAAATGCACTGGGAGTAAACCGGTGATAAATGCTTTGCATCCCGGCCCTGATCAAGTGATTTGGCGCAGGGTACCAGCTGAGGTCATATTTTATGCCGATATCGTTAATGCCGGAAGTGTAAGAGAGTGAGTACCTGTCGCCGTCATGTTTTTCATCAGCATAAATTCTCAATGTATAATCGCTGTAAATGAGTGAGGTATTGGCAAACAACCTGTCGTTGAACAGATGATTCCAGCGAAGTGTTGTAGTGGCATTTTGCCAGTACAACCCACCTTCTTCGCGATAATTTCTTCCATCATTAAAGCGGAAATAGAATTTGTCGCGACCAAAGTAGCTGCTTGCATAGAATTTGTTCTTGCGGTTATGGTCGTAATGTACTTTGGCGTTCAGGTCATAGAAGTAATATCCGCCTCTTTCATCTCTTGGCATAAAAGGCATAATCAGGGCGTCGATGTACGTGCGTCGCCCCGATACCAGGAATGAGGCTTTGTCTTTTATGATAGGGCCTTCAAGGGTTAGTCGGCTGGAAATAATCCCGATGCCTGCTTCACCCTGGATTTTTTCTTTGCTGCCATCTTTCATGCTGATATCGAGTACGGATGATAATCGGCCACCGAAGCGGGCAGGAAATCCTCCCTTGTAGAGCTGTACGTTTTTAATGGCATCTCCGTTGAAGATTGAAAAAAAGCCGAAAAGGTGACTGGCATTGTAAACGATGGCGTCGTCAAGGATGATCAGGTTTTGATCCGGTCCGCCGCCCCTTACATAAAAACCGCTGCTACCTTCCTGCCCCGACTGCACTCCGGGTAATAATTGTATTACCTTGAATAAGTCTTTCTCACCCAGTAATGCAGGAATTGATTGCACCTGTGTGACAGGCAGGTCAATTCGCGACATTTGAACAGATTGGCTGATCCGTTCAACATGATCAGCGGTAACTTCAACTCCGGGGATTTCTACAGAGGATGGAGTGAGCTCGACATCAAGCTGAAAATCATCAGAAAGGTTGATTTGCATAACCAATGGGTGGAACCCAACGTAACGGAAGACCAGCTCAACATTTCCTGCGGGCAGTGTCAGCGAGTAAAACCCATAATTGTTGCTGCTGGTCCCTATTCGCAATTCTGCTGCATAAATGGTTGCCCCAATCAGTGTCTCACGGCTGCCCTTTTCAGATATAAAACCACTTACAGTGTATTGTTGGCTTGCTTCGCTGGCTTTTGAAAGGCAATTTCCATTTACAAAAAACAGGAGCATCATCAGCATTGACAGGCTCAACGGCAGTTTTGCTTTCATTGATTGCAGATTAAAACAAAACAATAACGAAGGTTTTGCGATAAATGATATGAACCAGTCATCTTTTCAACGAATTAACATATCAACAGAAAAAAACCCCGGAGCAGTTTATTACTCCGGGGCTACCAATCAACTCCTGTTTTGTGCATTGCAGCACCCAGAACAATAGCCTTTAGCTGTTTTTTCCTGCCAATTTCTTTGGATGTACTTTTTCTTTGGCAACCATCCAAAGAAAAAGTACCAAAAAGAAAGATCTCCGCTGCTGATGCATCTGCTAAAATCTACGGCATCTTCAATCCGCGCAGGCCGAGCTGCACAGCACCACGTGCACGGATCGTTTCAATATGATTTCGTCTGTGCTCGCGGCCTGCTTGCTGATGCCTCTTCAATTGAAGATGCCTTGATTTTAAACGCAGATCCATCAAATGCGGAAGAAGCATGGCGAAATGCACCTATGGGCAGGCCGGGCTTGACCGGCCTGCATGATTAACCACCGAAGAACCTGTAAGGACAGCACTTGGGCTGTCCTGATCAGGCATTCACAGCGCACCCGGGCATCTGTATACCTTGCAGCACCCAAAAATCAACATTAAAAAACCTTATCACCTAATAATCAAAGATTTAAAAAATGAGCGTCGACGACGCGCACAAAACAGGAAGGAATGAATTAATTATCCAATTAACAAATCAACAAAAAACCCCGGAGCAGTTCATTACTCCGGGGCTACCAATCAACTAACCAAAACAACAACATGAAGAAAACTTTTTAGATCGATTCAGATATATTTACTGAACTCTAATAATATAACTCATATTTCTTTAAAATGTTTCTAAAGATAATAAAAAAAAAGTAAAAAAAGTGTTAATTATTCCGGGTTTTTTTTAAAATTGGGCTGATGCATGATTATTAGCTCCGGACAGACCTTACCTCTCTTATTTAAGAAACCATTACCTTTGCATTTTAACCCCAAAAATGGAAAAACAATGTTTACAGGAATTATTGAAACAAC
>SKTA01000255.1 GCA_007122745.1 Bacteroidales bacterium | reverse complement strand
TGTATGAAGTGGAGCCCAACGCAGGCCATTATGCACTGGTTGCGCTTGAACAGGACTTTGACGTGCACATCATTACCCAGAATGTGGATGACCTGCATGAGCAGGCGGGATCCACCAGCGTGATGCACCTGCACGGGGAACTGAAAAAAGTGCGCAGCAGTATTGATGAAGATTTGGTGTATACGCTCGACGGCTGGGAACTGAAGGCAGGAGACCTTTGCGACAAAGGCTCGCAACTGCGTCCGCATATCGTCTGGTTCGGAGAACCTGTCCCGATGATTCCCGCCGCTGCTGAATTGTCTGCCACGGCTGACATTTATCTGATCGTGGGCACATCGCTTAATGTATATCCCGCAGCCGGACTGGTCGATTATGTACGTTCGGGAACGCCGATCTACGTGATTGACCCGAATGAACTTTATATTGACCACATCCCAGGTGTTCAGTTGATTAGGGAAAAGGCCGGTACGGGGATGAAAAAGCTGGCGGAAATGCTGAAGAAAGGGTGAGTGGATGATTGGTTGAATGGGTGATTAGTTGAATGGTTGATTTGGTGGGGCGAAATTTTTTTCGCCCGTACGATTGATTATATGAAAGGGTGAATGGGAATGGTTTTTGGAAGCTTCAATTAAAAAAGTATAAAATGAGAAAATTATCGATGGACGAGCTGGGACGGAAGACACCGGAGATTTACAGGGCTTCGGAAAAATTTCCGGTGGTATTGGTGCTCGATAACATCCGGAGTATGATGAATACCGGTTCGGTATTCCGGACGGCGGATGCTTTCCTGCTTGAGGGGATATGTTTGTGTGGATTCACTGCTACACCGCCGCACCGCGAAATACATAAAACCGCGCTGGGCGCTACGGAATCGGTTGCGTGGACTTATTTTGAAAAAACAACAGATGCCATCTTGCAGCTAAAAGGTGCTGGTTTTACCGTTGTCGCAATAGAACAAACAACCGACAGCATTAATCTGCTCAACTTCCAGCCTGATCCATTAAAAAAATATGCCTTTGTTTTTGGTAATGAAGTAAAAGGTGTTGATGATGCGGTACTCGCCCTGTGCGACCTATGCATCGAAATACCCCAGTTCGGCACCAAACACTCTCTGAACATTAGCGTTACCGCCGGAATGGTGGTTTGGGATGTCTTCAGCAAAACCGCAAAACCCTGATCTACTCAAACAAAAACGATATCATAATGCTGCGGGAGTTCAGGCGGTCAATGGAGTCATAGTAAACACGCCCCTTGTTGCCTTCCCGGATCAGGTTGGTGAGTCCGAAAGAGGCTTTTATTTCTGTTGAGAACTTGAAATAGTAAAAATAATGGTCAAAGCCTACCCCAAATTCATAATGAATGTCGTTTTGAGCCAGACGCGCATAGATTTCATCAGCCTGAGCCTCTTCGGTTGATGCAAGGTCATGCGTATATTTAATTCCTCCGATCACATAAGCGCGGGTATTGGTCATCCTGACCGATTTGTACTTAATGTGTAAAGGAAATTCAAGAATGGTAGCATCCAACTCTTGCCGGTGCTCATAACCGTCACCAAATGGACCCTCGTAATACTCAATATATCTGTCACCAAAAGAGATGGCCGGAACAAAACGCAGATCAAAAAATCTGCCAAGTTTCAAATTTGATACGATGCCGATGTGGAAACCAATATCCTGATGAGGCAAAACATACCTGAGGGAATCTGTTGGATCGAGGTTGCCTATTCCATTTCCATCAGGCAAAAAACCTTGATTTGGAAGGTCTTTTATCGGTATAAGCTTAAAGTCCATGGTATTAGTACCGAGGGAAAATCCAAAATGATAGGGTCTTGCGTCATGCTCCAGAATATTCATAAAACGATACACCCTTCCACCGCGGCGGGTCTGCGCGTTGACCTCTTCGGGCAATATCGAGGCCAGACAGCCAACCAGGAGGATGATACTAATGAAGAGATTCCGGTGACGCATATGATCTGACTGTAGAAAAAGTTTTTTTCAATAACGTGGTAGGTAAACGTATATTGCCGGTCAGTTATTTTATTTGCCGGTGATTATGGTGCCAGACGGAAAATTTTCCAGTAGCTGTCATAATTCACGTACAAGATCCTGTCGTGCAACCTGCTTTCCCGGCCTTGCCAGAATTCCACCCTATCAGGTATCAGCCGGTAACCGCCCCAGTGCGGGGGGCGCTTTAAAGGTGAATCATCTTTAAGCATGGCTTTATATTCGCTTTCGAGCACCTCCCTGTTCGGGATGGGACGGCTCTGCGGCGAAACCCATGCCCCAATCTGGCTGCCACGCGGACGAACAGCAAAATATGCATCAGAAGTTTTGGGGTCCACCTTGCTGACCTTTCCAGCCACACGCACTTGCCGTTGCATCTCAAGCCACAGGAAAACAAGGGATGCATTCGGGTTTTTTGACAATTCAATCCCTTTGTCACTGTCGTAGTTGGTATAAAATACAAAACCCGACTTGCTGACCTCTTTTAACAATACCACCCTTGCCGCAGGCATCCCCTCAAGGTCAATCGTAGCCAGCGTCATGGCATTGGGTTCAGGCAAACCCGCCGCAATCGCCTGGTCAAGCCAGTCGTTAAACAATAAAAGTGGATCCCGGGGCACATCCGATTCATTTAGTG
>SKTA01000104.1 GCA_007122745.1 Bacteroidales bacterium | reverse complement strand
TGACCGTCTCCCGGCTGAAGGTGTAATACACCACGAAACCTACAAGGATTACAAACCGGAAGAGATCGAAAAGATTTACAAATACAAGGAAAGCCTGCCCCTTACCGCGCAACTCATCGAAGAGAACCAGTTGGAGAATCTGGCCCAGATATTCACTTACAAACGCTATACGAAAAAAGATAACCTGCACTTCAGCAAGGTGTTTCTCGATGTCCTTCAGGACCAGGGGTTCATGAACAATAAATAAAAACAGCGTGCCTGCAATACGCAGACACGCCGTTCGATAATGCCCTGAGGTAATCTCACAAGGCTTTAAATTTGTTTTTAAGGAAAGATGATTCCCGGGTAATCACTTACAAGCGCTTTGGGGATGTTTGCATTGTATTTGCTGTTGATGGCCGCGATGAATGCGTTGGCAACAACAGCATTTCCCCTGGCTGACAAGTGCACGGCGTCAAGTGAAAATGCACCACCTGTGACAAATTCCGTGTTAAACTCCAGGGCGTCGAAAACGATGCCGCTTTTTGTTTCCTTCAGCATGGCGTTGACATCCACAAAAGCCAGGTCAAACGCATCCGCTGCAGCGATGATTATGTCATTGTATTCGTCAACGGCATTTGCGATATTACTTAGCTGTTCGATCGACAGATAATATTGCGAGGGCAAAGGCTCTGCGATACCGTAATTCATCTCTGGATCATTCAGTAAATCCATGGCTGTCAGCAGCACCAATTCACCTTCTTCAAGCTGTCTGCGAAAAAATGGCGCATATTCGGGATTTAGATCCTCAACGATGAGCGGATTCGGACCAAGTGAGAAATTAATGTGAGGCAATGGTTCGTATGCGCTGTTGAGCATATCAACGATATTTTGATCTGTCAACACTATAGGGTTGTAAGGAATTGTGTTAAAAAACGGGATTTCATTAATGCCCGGGATGTTTCCAATAACCCCTTTGGCTTCTCCTGCAGTAAGCTGATTGAGCATAAACATGTATGCTTGCTGGAAATCTGTTGTTGGTGGAATGCCCTGTCCTTCACCTCCATCCAGGGCATATGCCAGGATGTCGTTGCTGCCGATCCAGAGGGAAAAGAAGGTGGGTTCAAGGGCCAGGGCATCCTCCAATACGGTGGCTGCCGGATTGGATGCAAACCGGCCAAAATATGGGTTTAGTCCGGCATATCCCGAAAATAGCAGGTGTTGGGTTTGCGCACCGGGAATACCCATGTTGTGAAAGGGTCCTTCTGTTGCGAAAATGTTTTCGAAGTTGCCCGGATCAGGAGTTCCTTGCATGGGAACAGGGAACAGAGCCCCATCAACCACACCTAAAACCAGACGACCGCCGAGCCCCAGCTCATCTTTCATTAACGGTTGGTTGAATTCGGGAAGCCCGGCGTGCATCAGCTGTGTTGCCAGAATGTTTCCCATTGCGCTTTTTTGACCTGACCTGTACAATGCATTGTCGGCAAAACCGGCTGTCAGGCTGTTGCCCAAAGAAACGAAAGTGGTCAGATCCAGTTCGCCGGCATCTGCCTGAAACTCGTCAAATTCTGCCTCACACGCCGAAAAGAGAAAGATGGGCAGAAACAGTAAGATATATTTGAATTTTTTGAAGTTCATAAGATGTTGTTTTAATGGTTATAAACTGTAACTGATTCCAAGTCCAGGGATCAGGACCCTTGATTTATAGGTGCCTCCGAAATTGGCCGGTGCAAACTCCCTTTCTCCTTCAAGTCCGAGGATGAATAGCAGGCTCAAATCGATGCTTAGGTTTTGCATTGGACGAAATGACAACCCCCCTGTGAAGGCCAGGTTGTCGAGACTGGGGGTTTCTGGCGAGAAATAGATCTCATTTACCGGCGAGGGGTCATAATAACCACCGGCACGCAAATATAAGGCTTCATTTACACGATACTGGCCGCCGACTCTAAAAATCAATGTGTTGCTGTAATCCCTCGGGCTGGAATCATTGAGGTCTGGATTTTGTTCAAATGCAAATGCAAGCTCTTCATAGGCATCCCAGAATACATAATTCAGTGCCATGCCAATCATCAGGTCACGCGTAACCTGGTATGACAGTCCGAAATCAAGGTTTGCGGGCAATGGAAGCATGGTTGCTACTTTACTGTCAGGAAACATACCAGCCAGTGAAGCGGGTACTGTAAAAGTAGCATCCCCATCGTCTACTTCCATGTCAATCTGCGAGCGGTAACTTAATCCCGCGTTCAGGCCATTGTCGCCAGCATAAAGCAGTCCGGCATTAAATCCGAAGTTCCCGGTGCTGCCCTCAATGTTTACGGAGCCTTCACCATCAGATCCTTCAACAGGCAGTGCACGTTTTAGATCCACACTACCCAGCACATATACAAGACCTGCTCCTACAGCAAGGTTGTCGCTGATTTTGTAAGAAACTGTTGGCTGGATGGTAATGGCCGTAAGGGAAATCTCTTCAATCAGAAACCGTCCGGCCCATCCGTCTTCCCACTTCAGGCTGTTTCCGTAGGGTGTGTTTACTGCCAGTCCGGCAGCCAGCCTGTCGGTGATCATCCCTGCAGCATAAAAGTAAAAGGGCGTGCCAATTGGGTTGTCTGTTTGGGCCTGGTATACCGATGGATCCTGCATACGGAAAGCGGTGCTGGCAAAAATGCCACTGGCACCGGCTTGTATGCTTAGCGTTTGAGGCATCAATGCCAATGCGCCCGGATTGTAAAACGATGCACTTGCATCCAAATTGAGTGAAGTGCCGATCAGCCCCATGCCGATCTGCTTCTGGCCATGCAGGCTCACCTGATAACCGCCTGCCCATAGCGCTGTACTTGTCATGAAAAATAACAAGGCAATAAGAATTGTTTTTCGCATAAGATAATGGATTTGTAAATAAACGTATGATTATGGTTTCCGTAAAATGGCAAAGATAGTAAATAAAATAAACGTTAAACAAATGTTTATTGGTTTTTAGTAATTAAAGCTGCTTCCCCCGATGAATTCGCGCAGAATGGAGGTGGGGGGGATGTCAACGGGGTTGATGGGGATCAGCAATGACAGCAGCCGCTGTATCCGTTTTGCCTCTTCACAGATCAGTGCATTGTCGCTGTCAAAATCTTTTAGGATCTCCGGGGCATAATGGGCAAAGACGGCAGGTTCATATACAAGTGCGGAGTTAAACAGGGCGTGGGCACTTTCCTGATAGGGGAAGATGCTTTTGTATTCATTTTGGATGATGTCGGGCCAGCGGCTGATGGTTTCCCTGTAGTCATAACCCCTGAAGAGCTGATCACGGATCATCCGTCGCATCAGTCGGTGATCGGAAGTGGATAGGGGCAAATGATCGTGGATGTTTAACGTACTTAGCGCAGATACGTATAGCCTGAACGATTCAACGTCCATCACATCGCGCCAGAGTTCCGGGTTCAGTCCGTGAATGCCCTCTACGATCAGGTAGGTGTCCGGATCGATCACGGTTGCTTTTTTTTCGGGGGTGGCGCCTTTCCCGTCAAAATGGTATTTGGGCAGGTGAACCGGTTTGCCTGCCAGAAGGTCATTGATGTTTTGCCTGAACAACTTAAGGTTGAGTGCTGTAATCAGCTCGAAGTTCTTCATCCCGGTTTGTGGGTCATCCGGTATTTGGCTGTGCGGCAGGTAATAATTGTCGAGCGACAGGGCGATCACCTTTTGCTTCAGGATCTTCAGTTCGATGGCAAGTCTTTTTGCCGAGGTGGTTTTTCCGGAGGATGTTGGTCCGGCCAGAAAGATCACCCTGGGTTTGTTTGGATGGCTCAGTAAAGTGTCGGCGATCTGTGATATCCTCCGTGCCTGCCAGGCTTCCGAGAGTTTAATGAACTCAGGAAGTCTGCCCTCCGTGATCACGTTATTCAATTCGGCAAAACTGGATATCCCCAGGTAGCGCATCGTTTCCTCCGATTCTTCAAATCCCTGGAAATACTTGCTTTGTATCGCCTTTGCCGGCATCACCCGGTTAAAGAATACAGGATCTGCTATCAGGAAAAACCCCTTGCCAAAGGGCTGAAGCTGAAAATGTTTCAGCCGTTCATAATCTTCGGTAAGATAATTTGGAAAAAACTCCCCAAAGCCATTGAGATGTGCCAGGGGAAATCCATCCAGCTCAATCTGTGGACTCTTCGACCGGATCAGTTGGATCATGTCGTCACGGTCATACTTATCAAAATAGGACAACAACTCTGAAGTATTCAGCTGGTCGTAAAGGATCTTTTCCTGGTTATAGATCATGTTACGGATCGCTTTTTCAATGGCCTGCAGTTCTTCATGAGTTGCCTCATGTTCCTGAAAATAACCATACACGCCACCCGGAATGCTGTAAGCAATGTAGAAAGGTCGGTCGGCAAGCACCATAGAGGCAGCCTTGTTTAAAAGCACCAACAAAGGCTCCATCAGCATTCGAAAAGAAAGCTTTACAGCCTCAGGCTTTTGAAACCCGTTTTTATTGTATTTAATTGCTTCTTCCATCCAATCAACCAATCATCAAAAGGATCACAAAGATAATGCATTAGAAATAGCTTGAAACATATTATTTTGTTGTCGGTAAGTTGGCTTATTTAAATGGTATTCGAGTCGTTTCGGGCATAAAAATGGAGGTTGGATATTGATTTTTATTGTGAATTTGGGAAAATTCACGTAGGTTTGTTCCGAAAAAGTATTGATCAACCCGGAAGAAAAAAACACAGCATGATAGACCTGACTACTAATTACATGGGCATGGAACTTCGCAGCCCGGTGATCGTCGGAAGCTCCGGCCTTACCAAAGATATTAAAAACCTGCAACTGTCGGATGAAAAGGGAGCCGGTGCCGTGGTGCTTAAATCCTTATTTGAAGAGCAGATCAAGTTCGAGATCCGGAAACTTTTTTCTTATGATGATGCACAAAGTGCATATACCGAAGCGGAAGATTACATCAGGAATTATGCACGTGAGCAAACCCTTGATGACTATCTGAACATTATCCAGGAGGCAAAAAAAAGTATATCGATGCCCGTCATTGCAAGCATCAACTGTACCAGTGCAGAAGAATGGCCTGTGTTTGCAAAAAACATACAGGAAGCGGGTGCAGACGCCCTGGAGTTGAATGTATTTGCCCTTCCTTCCAATGAGAACAAAGAGGGTGTTGCCTACGAAAAGCTTTATTTCGATGTGGTCGAAAATGTAAAAAAGCAGATCACTATCCCTGTGTCTCTCAAGATAGGTTCCCATTTTTCCGGACTTGCGGAGATGATAAAAAAACTGTCGTGGAGCGGTGTGAAAGGGATTGTCCTGTTTAACCGTTTTTTTAACCCTGATATTGACATTGACAATTTCCGTATCAAAGCCGCCAATCTTTACAGCGATCCGTCGGAGATCACCTCCTCTTTGAGGTGGATCGCCATCATGGCAGGAAAAGTTCAGACAGATCTTTGTGCGTCAACCGGGGTGCATGACGGGAAAGGGGTCGTGAAACAATTGCTGGCCGGCGCCCATGCCGTGCAGGTTTGTTCCACCCTTTACAAAAATGGCTTTGACCAGCTTGACCTCATCCATGAGGAGATAAAAGCGTGGATGACAAAGCATCAATACAAAAAAATCAGCGACTTCCGGGGGAAAATGAGCCAGAAAATGACCGAAAATCCTGCGGCCTTCCTCCGCGTTCAGTTTATGAAGCACTTTGCCGGCATCGAATAGACTTATCAAAACCCTGCCCGCTTATCCAAAGCCCCTTTAGGCTTTTTTAACACCATGTTTTTGTTCATAACAAAACATATACATAATTTTGTGTGTTATATTTGTATGTGACAAATTTATATTATTAATTGTTATAACATAATTAAAAACAGCACATTATGAAAAAGTCTTCACAAAACAAAAACAATGCATATTCATTTTTCGTCCTGGCGGGCGTGCTGGGCCTGTCTTTTCTGGGGTATTACCTGATCAGTGAAGCTTCTGAGACGGCTGTTGACACTTCAGGTGAATATGTTTCGTCCGGACTGATTATCGATCTTGATGCTGATGGTTTTGATGAAGCGATCAGTGAGGGTATTGTGCTGGTTGACTTTTGGGCAACCTGGTGTCCCCCTTGCCGGATCCAGAATCCGATACTTGAGGAATTGGCAATTGCGGTTAGCGATTTGGCTACCATTACCAAGCTTGACGTGGATGATCACGGAAGTATTGCAAGCCGCTTTCGCGTGAGGAGCATTCCAACCCTAATAATTTTTAAGGATGGTGAAATTGTTGAGCGTTATACCGGTGTTCAGCAGAAGGAGACCCTCAAGGCCGCCATCCATAAACATTTGTAATTCAATTATTCATTCAAATACAACATATTTTTATCATGGAAAATTTAACAAAAGAGGTATTCAAAGAGAAAGTTTTTGATTTTGAGGCGAACAAAGAGTGGAAGTTTGAAGGGGACAAGCCCTGCATCATCGATTTCTATGCAGATTGGTGTGCGCCTTGCCGGGCACTGACTCCGGTGATGGAAGAGCTTTCGGAAGAATACAAAGACAAGGTTGATATATACAAGATAGATACGGAGAAAGAACAAGAGCTTGCGGCGATGTTTGGCATCCGTAGCATTCCGAGCATTCTGTTTGTACCGAAGGATGCACAGCCCCAGATGGCAACCGGTGCGCTTCCGAAGGAGGCCTTCGTGAAAGCCATTGAAGATGTGCTGGATGTAAAGGCTTAATGTAAACCAACTAATTATCAAAGATTATATTTGCAATGAGTGAACCAATGGCAAACAATGAACAACGCAGCGACAGGGGAAAATCACGATTTTCCCCTCGTCGTCTGGCGCCCCGTCACTATTTTACCGTTCTTTCCGCATTTGTGATCCTGGGGGTTGTTGGCGGTTACGGGTATTATGCATTGATCGGATGCAATACAGGCAGTTGTGCCATCACCTCCAATCCCTACATGAGCATGGCCTGGGGCGGATTGCTTGGTTATTTGCTTCCCGACTTCTTTGTCAAAAAGGCAAAAGAAGAATGATTCTATTTCGGTGCAATCTTAAGTAAGTAGGCGCCCAACAAGCCAAAAAGGATGTTGGGTATCCAAACCGCAAGCATTGGGTGAAGGTTGCCATTTGTGGCAAAAGTTGTTGTTACCTGCATGAACAAAATAAACGCAAAACTTAGGGTGATCCCCGCCCCGAGATGCAAACCAATTCCTCCCCTGACTTTCTGACTTGACAGGGCTACCCCGATAACGGTCAGTACCAATGTGGAGAACGGGAATGCAAGCCTTCTGTGTTTTTCCACTTCATAAAAACTGACAATTTCTGATCCCCTCAGCCTTTCATTGGTGATGAACTCATTAAGCTCCCTGTAGTTCAATGTTTCCATGTCTTTCAGGGTTTGTGTGAAATCGTGCGGGGTGAAGGGCAGGATTGTATCCAACTCCCTTCCGAAACTCAGTTTTTCTTCCAGTTCATTGATGTAGCGCTCGTTGTAGTTGACGACAGTCCAGTGTTCCGCTTTGCCATCGTAGACAATCCTGTCGGCAAAAAGCTTATAGGTGAGCTGACCGTTGCTGATCTCTTCCAACGTGAAGCGATAGCCTGTTAAGGTCCTTTCACTGTAGGAATCCAGGTAAATGAATATGCCCGGACGGATCTGCATGTGTATGTTCCTGCCCCCGATTGTTTCCGGTCTTCTTACAAATTCGTACTCAAACTCCAGGCGTTTTTCATTTGCAGGTGGGATTACGACATTTGAAAGGTATATGGATACCATTGAAAGCAATACTGCAGAAATGAGATAAGGTACCAGCAAGCGCCAAAAGCTGATTCCGGAGCTGAGAATGGCAATGATCTCGGTATTTAAAGCCATTCTGGAGGTAAAAAACACCACTGTGATGAATGTGAACAGGGGAAGGAACAGGTTGATGAAGTACGGGATGAAGTTGACGTAATAAACAAGGAGGATGTCGCGCAGTGAAGCCTGGTTGTCAATGAAGTTGTCAATCTTTTCTGACAGGTCAAAAATAACGACAATGAAAATGATCAGGGTGATGGCAAAAACGAAGGTTCCTAAAAACTTCCTGATGATATAGAAATCAAGCTTTTTTAACATGGTGCCCTGGTGCTTTTTCTTGTAATCCTCTGGTCATATCGTAATGAACGGGATAAAGATACGCTTATTTTACAATCGCTGAGTTACCCTGGCGGTCATCTCCCTTTTCCAGTTCGCGAAATTGTTTTCCAGGATCTGCTGCCTTGCCTCCTTCACGAGCCATCTGTAAAAACTCAGGTTGTGAATGGTTGCGATCATCGGTCCGAGCATTTCCCCGGCCACGAAAAGGTGGCGCAGGTACGCCCGGCTATACTCTTTGTCAACAAAAGCATCACCGTTGGGATCGATCTCATTGTAATTCTGTTCCCATTTTTTGTTTCTGATGTTGATGATCCCTTCCCGGGTAAACAGCATGCCGTTTCTGGCATTTCTGGTGGGCATCACACAATCGAACATGTCAACCCCCAATCCGATGCACTCCAGGATGTTTTCGGGAGTGCCCACCCCCATCAGGTATCTGGGTTTGTTTTCCGGAAGGATGTCGCACACAAGCTCTGTCATTTCGTACATCACCTCTTTGGGTTCTCCGACAGAGAGGCCGCCAATGGCATTCCCTTCCCGGCCGCAGTCGCTGATGAATCGTGCCGAATCCTGGCGCAAGTCACGGAAGGTGCTGCCCTGCACAATCGGGAACAGTGTTTGGCTGTATCCATAGTGTCCCTGGGTGGCATCAAAATGGTCACAGCACCTTTGCAACCAGCGGTGGGTTAATTTTATCGATTTTGCAGCGTAGTCGTAATCACAGGGAAAAGGGGTGCATTCATCAAATGCCATGATGATGTCAGCACCGATCGTTCGTTGTATGTCGATCACCCCTTCGGGTGAGAAAAAGTGGCGCGAACCGTCGATGTGTGATTGAAATGTTACCCCCTCGGGGGTGAGTTTGCGTCGCTCTGCAAGGGAATAAACCTGATAACCACCGCTGTCGGTTAATACAGGCTTGTCCCACGACATGAATTTGTGGATGCCGCCCGCTCCGGAAATAATCTCCAGTCCAGGTCGCAAATACAGGTGATATGTATTGCCAAGGATGATGTCAGGTTTTACCTGTTCTGTCAAATCCTTTTTGTGAATGGCCTTTACGGTGGCTGCCGTTCCAACAGGCATGAAAATCGGGGTCTCAATGACCCCGTGGTCGGTGTTTATGATGCCGGCACGTGCCTTGCTGTCTTGATCTGCAGATGATATCCTGAATTCCATAAAAAAAATTTTTGTCAAAGATAAAACTATTCGATTGTTTTTATTATTCGACCCCTGCAGGCATGCGTGTCAGATAACAAATTTTGATTAATTTCGTTGCAGCATTGTTTGCAAGCCTTGTATTGACTGCCTGATGATGACTGGAAAGCCGCAACATAGTAAAAAAGCACAACGAGATCTGGAGTTGATCAGGCAGGCTGTCGATCAGGGCAACCAGCAGGCTTACGCCGAATTGATGCAGATTTACAAAGATACCATCTTTTACATGCTGCTTCGAATGACCGGCAACCACGAAGATGCTGAAGACCTTACCATTGAAACGTTCGGAAAGGCTTTTACAAACATCTGTCAATACAATGGATCCTATGCATTCAGCACGTGGTTGTTCAGAATTGCATCAAACAACTGCATCGATTTCATGCGTAAGAAGAAAAAGAATGTTTTGAACCAGGAAGCAAACGAGGATATTGATGATCAGGATGACAAATTCAATTTTGTAATCGACCTGATCAACCCTGAGGAAAAGTTCATTAAAAGTCAGAAGGCGGAAGTGGTCAGACAGGTTGTGGAAACCCTCAAACCCCGTTACAGGAGACTGATCCTTATGCGCTACTTTGATGAACGTTCGTATGATGAGATTGCTGAAGAACTGGATCTTCCCCTCGGTACTGTAAAAGCACAGCTTTTTCGCGCCCGGGAGTTTCTCTACAGGTCTTTGAAGAATCTGATGGAAAGGATATAGCGCTCGAAGCTGGAAGAAAGTGAAGATTTGCAAATTAGCAGATGTATCAATTAGCAAATGAACCAATTAGCAAATGAACCAATTAGCAAATTAGCAAATGTGTAAATTTGTGGATAAAAATAACGCTCAACGCCTTAATAGATATTGGTAATCCATTGAATCAAATCATAAAAAAAATTAT